>JACREE010000081.1 GCA_016218405.1 Gammaproteobacteria bacterium | reverse complement strand
CAGGGTAAGCTAAATAACTGAGCGCCGTTTCTGTTGTCTGTTCCCAATGCGTTGCCAAAATAGCGATGAAAGAGGCTTCAAACGCCTCGGGGGAATCTGCTTCTGCAATAGCTTTATCGCAAAGCGTTAAAACGTTTTTTAGATCATAACCTTCACAGGCACGTAATAAGTCTGGATGAGTTCGCAGCTTCGTTTCTTTATTTAACGCCCAGACCTCAAAGCTCGCGAGTTCAGCTTTGTAGTGGGTGGAGAGGGTCAGTAAATCTGCTTTCCAGGTTGGCGTATTCATGGTGGTATCTTAAGGGATGAGTTTTAGGGGGTTATTGTACAGTGAGGAGCTTAAAGGGGGGTTAAGCCATAAATCCCTGTGTGGTGCCAAAAGCGAAAATGTCCCCTTTCTTCCTTCTGTTTTTGTGTTTAAAAATTAACTAAACATGCTGTCTTAGGAGGCTAATTTTTCATTCGGGGGACTTGCTGTGTTATAAAAATTTCAACGCGGTCTTTTCGTGTGTTACTAAAAATAGCCACGGGTGTCATGTGATCAAAAACGGCCGGATGCGGATCATGACGAGGAAGGTAGAGTGCAATATAGGTGTAATCACGCAGTTTGTGTTGAGCGATTAAAGTATTGAGGGTGTCGTTTGTATAAGGATTATGTTTGTAGTCAACGGAACGTCCTGCGTAATACATGATTTGAGGAAGGTTGCTGAAGATAGCCGTAGAAGACGGCATTTTTTTAAGCCAGAGGCCACTTTCAACGATGTAACGCTTTGAGGGACCCGTGTGAATGAGTTGAGCTAGAAAAATAAAAAAAAGGGCGACGAAGGCAAGTTGTGTGAGAGGGCGCTTGGGTGTTAAAAGTAATGCCGCTAAACCACGGGCAGCAAAGTATAAAAGTATGAAGCAAAGCGGAACGGCATAACGAGGCATCAAGAATTGATGCTGTGCGGCGAAGGCTGCTGTGATCAGCAGGTTGAGGATAACAAAAGTACTTAGAATGGGGCGTGCAAAGTGAGAGGCGGGGCGTGCTTGTCGAAAATAATCGCGGATGCCATACAAACTGAGTAAGAGATAAAGCAAGCCAATTGCTTTAAATGCAGCGTATACAAACACAAAAAAACTGCCACCGGCTAACATTAAAAAGCCATTGTCTTGGGCATTGGGTTCCAAGACATACAGACGCAGGGCATTAATTTTGTTTGAGCCGTTGTCCACCCAATTCGATAGAATATTTAAAATAGGATCAGATAAACGTTGTAGATGTGAGAGTAATTCGGTGGGCTGGGTGTGGGTGTAAGACCAAATTAATGCAAGAAAAGCCAAGGCAATGAAGATACATTGGCTGCGTAAAAAATTAAAAAAACGAAGTGGTTCGTGTTGGATGAACAATAAACCAAACGGTAATAGAAATAAAAAATAGAGACCTTCAGAACGATAGAGTGTCGCTAAAACTTGCAGTACACCAAAACTGAGGGCTTTGCGCCAGCTGGGTTGCTGTGCATAACGGATAAGGTAGGTGAGTGATAAAAGCGTAAAAGCCCAATAGCCGAGATCGCGTGTAATAAGCTCAGCATTGCGATGTAAAGTGGGGTAAAGTGCGGCAAGGAGGGCGGCCGCCAGTAAGGTTGTTCGCTTTTCTTTATCCTCAGTGGTGAGTGTTTGTGTAAGGCCGGTGAATCCCCATACAAATAACATAACTAAGAGTATGTTGAGTAAGTAGGCGCTTTGTAATAAAGGCAAATGAGTGATTTGGTGGGTAGTGGCAATGGTGAGCGTAATGAATGGCCAGGGGAAAATAGCCATACTCGCCTTGAGCCCGGTGCTAAGATAAACTTGAGCGGCTTGCAGGTAGAGTAAGCCATCAGGGTTAATAGGCTCGCCTCGTGATATAGAACATAAAACAAGCAGTGCGCAAAAAATAGCGCTGCCCAAGCGTATTAAAGTGAAGTTGCTTGCTGGAAGAAGATGTTTTTTCACTTTTCTTGCTCCTCTAAGGAATCACCGTGTTAAATTCTGCCCGTTTTTCGTGGTTTTTATTTGTCATGAGTGTGTTTTTATTCGTGTGTGGCTTATCTCAACATGAATTAACACAATTTGAAACACGGTTTGGGTATTTTGCACAAACCATTGCTTGGCAAGGTTTTAGCTTTTTCCCTGTTTTATACGGACATCCTTATCCCGATTATCCTGCAACGTATCCTTTCTTGATTTACCTTTCTTCTTTAATTTTCGGCAAGGTTACCTTGTTTTCAGCTGTTTGGCCATCGGCTCTGCATGCGGCAGGCACCGTGGTGCTAACGTATCGTTTAGGTGCATTGCAGAAAACAAGCTGGGGGATAGCCGCCGTTTTATTTGAGTTAGGCACCTTTTATTTTGTGATGACTGCGCGTTCTGTGTCCTTGGATCAGCTTGTGTTATTCGTGACAACGCTCAGTTTTTATCTTGTGTACTTGGCTCAATATTCAGGTGAAACGTGTTATCGAAAATGGTTGCCTTGGGTGTTGTTATACGGATTTATGTGTCGCGGGCCGATGGGGATGGTGATTCCTTTATCCGTGGTGTTGATGTTTGATTTATTGAATGCCGACTATAGGCGTTTAATGAAAACCCTGTTGATGGGGATGCTATTGTTTTTGATGGCGAATGTTTGTTTATTATTATTAGCCTATCAAACAGGTGGTCGTGATTTTGTACTTCAAGTGTTAGAGATGCAAGGCTTGGGTCGGATACAGAAACTGGGGCATTACCCCTTCTATTTTTATTTTCAGCAGGCATGGTCTAACTATGCGGTGACATTTCCTTTGGCTTGTATCGTGGTGGCCGTGTTGCATCGACAAATTTTCAGAAAACATGCTTCGGCTGATATGAAATTTATACAGTATATGGTGGCTTGGGCAGGTATTATTTTGTTGGGATTGAGCATCCCAACGGAGAAAAAATTACGTTACATCTTGCCCATTACGCCTGCAATTTCGTTGATTTCTGCGCGTTTAATTCTCGATAACTCATCTTGGTTATTGGCGCAAATCAGGAGTGTGTTGCTGATCGCGTGTGCTATTTTCCCTTGGCTGGGCTTATTCTTAACCGCTCTGTTGTATGGATTTGGCGTCTACAAACAAATTGAACTGGGTGCTAGTTATGTTTGGGCGGTTTTGTTTTTGTTATTTATCCTGCTTGCAGGACGCCATAGTCTTCGGCTATGGAAAGAAAAAATAATTCGTTATCAAATTAAACTGGGTATGGGGGTCGGGGCTTTTCTTGTTATGATCATCTGTTTGGTTCAACCGGTGCATGCTTATTTTAATCGAACCCAACCTTTTGCTCAGCAGTTAGACCAGCATCACTTGCCTGGACAAAAAATCGTTTTCTATAAAATAGGGCCTGATGCAGAAGATGTGAAGTTGATGGTGGCGTTGAATGAACCTACCGCTCCTTTTTTTGTTAATACACCGCCTGCATTATTAGCATTGCCCTCTAAAACACTTGTTGTTGCGCGCGAGGAAGATTACGATGCCCTCCCCGAGTCGATAAAACTCCATTTTTCTGCGTTATATTATGGGAAAATAGGGCACCAAAAAGCAATTTTATTGATAGCAGCCAAGAGAGGTCGTGATGAACAACTCCCAATTAAATGAATTAAAAAGTCGTTTAGATGCCCTACGGGGGTATCTTTGACTATACCGTCAAATCTGAACGCTTGGATGAAGTGAATAAAGAGTTAGAAAACCCCGCCGTTTGGTCTGATCAAAAACGTGCCCAAAGTTTAGGGCAAGAGCGTTCTCAGCTTGAATCGGTGGTTCATCTTATTCAGCAACTTGATAATCAATTACATGAAGCAGATGAACTTTATCAATTAGCTGAATCGGAACAAGATGAAGGTTTATTAAAATCACTCGAACAAGAAGTTGCGTCCATCACTACTCAGATTGAAAAATTAGAATTTCAACGCATGTTTTCTCAGCCGATGGATCCCAATAATGCTTTCTTGGATTTTCAATCAGGTTCGGGTGGGACAGAGGCGCAAGATTGGGCAGAAATGCTTTTGCGGATGTACAGTCGCTGGGGAGAGCGTCATGATTTTAAAGTAGAACTCATTGATCATATGCCAGGTGAAGTGGCAGGTATTAAAGGCGCTACCTTAAGAATTGAAGGTCCTTACGCCTATGGTTGGTTGAGAACGGAAACAGGCGTGCATCGTTTGGTGAGAAAATCCCCTTTTGATTCAGGTAACCGTCGTCACACTTCTTTTGCTGCTGTATTTGTTTATCCTGAAGTGGATGATGATGTAGATGTCACGATTAATCCCGCTGAATTACGCATTGATACCTACCGAGCCAGTGGTGCGGGCGGGCAACATGTTAATCGAACTGACTCTGCTGTGCGTATTACCCATTTGCCTACAGGCGTGGTGGTGCAATGCCAAAATGATCGCTCTCAACACAAGAATAAAGCACAAGCTTTAAAGCAATTAAAGGCGAAGTTGTATGATTTGGAAATGCAAAAAAGGCACAGTGAGAAACAAGTGCTCGAAGACAGTAAATCGGATATTGGTTGGGGCAGTCAAATTCGTTCGTATGTATTAGATGACTCTCGTGTGAAAGATTTGAGGACAGGCATAGAATCGGCGCGCCCACATGTGATTTTGGATGGTGATTTGGATATGTTTTTGGAAGCAAGCTTGAAAGAAGGGCTATGATTTGGATTGCTTAGCGAAGCTCGCAATGACGGCCCGGAGGGAAAGGGGGTGAACTGTTACGGATTGCTTCGCGTAGCTCGAAATGGACTCAGGCTTCCTCTAGCGTCCGTGTGGCGCGCGCTTCTCTTTGTTGAGAGAGTGGGCGTGGTGTTTTGCCAACTTTATTCGAAGGCGAAGCCAGTATCACGCGGAGCTCTTCAGGTTGCAGAGAACACAATTTCTCTAAAGAAATATTATTCATGCTAATGTGCCAACCAATCTCAGCAGAATGATCAAGCAGTACATTCATCACTTCGGAGCTGAGGTTTTGGAATTGCTCAATAGACAGTGTCATCCAAGCAGATTTAACGAGTTTTACAACTTCCGCATGCCGCTGTAACACGAGTGTCCTAAAAGAAGGCGTTAACTGCAGCAAGGTATTAAAGTGAATGTTGCCTGTGCTCAGTAAGTCATGCGTGCTAGCGCAATGTTCGGGTAACCAATCGGCAGATTGAATTAAGTCAGTGGTCGATAATTTAAATTTGTCTAAGAGACGAATGAGTTGCTCGCCCGACTTTAATACCTGGCTTCGATGAGGCAGTAAAAGCAAAGTCTCAAATGAAAGTCCGCCGAAGCGAGTTAATTGAATAATGCTGCGTGTGTTTTCAATGACTTCATTCAAGGCGTCCGCGGATAATTCAGCGAGTTGTGAAAAAGAAACTTTTGCATTACGGAGCAATTGTTCTATTTGATTATTTGCACCTAAGAAAATCTGTATTTTCTCGACTTCAAGGTTTTTTAAATCGTCAAAGTGGATGCCAATATTTCTAATGAGGTAAATAATTTTATAATAAGATTTTAATACCTCTTGTCTGACATTTTCCGTGAGTGTGACCAAATCGAAGAAAGACACTTTTGCTTCTCTGATAAGACTTTCGATGGCGCGTGTGTTGGCCAAGAGTTGATTTAAACACTCAGGTTCCAGCGTGGTGAGTTCTTCAAAACTGAGATGGGCTGTTTTGAGTAGGTTGATAACAAATGCCTCGTGCAAAAATATCTTTCGTTTCATCTCGGGTGTGAGCGCAATCCAATCTGAGAAAGAAATAGAAGCACGTTTGATAAACTGTGTGATCTTACTTGCTTGAGTGAGTACTTCATCCAACGAGGCAGGTTCTAATTCTTTTAATTCAACAAAGCTGACGCAGGTTTCTTTTATCAGTTTCTGTACGATCGAGAAGTTTTCAAATAATTTTTCACGTGTTTCCGCTTGCAACTCCATGACATCAGTGAAGGACACATTGGCTTCATTGATAAGTTTAATGATTTTATCAAAGTGATTGATAACTTCATTTAATTGACCCAGGTTAAGTGTTTTTAGATGATGGAAGCTGATGTGTGCATGTTTAATAAGTTGATGCACAACAGTGTATTTCTTCAAGATTCTAGCGCGAATGCCAGGCGGAAGCGCCATGATGTCTGTAAAAGTCACATCTGCTTCTTTGACAAGTTTGGTTAACACGCTTGTGTAATTAAAGACCTCTGTGAGGCGTTCTAAGTTCAGTATTTTTAAGTCATCAAAATTGACATAAGCGTCCTTAATTAAGGCATAAACAGAAATATAATTTTCCAATATTTTGCTGCGAATAAGCTGAGGTAAAGCCATGAGTTCTGTGAACGATGCACCTGCCTCTCGTGTGAGTTCAATGATGGTGCGGAAATGAGTTAAGACTTCAGTTAAATGTACTGTGCTCAGTGCTTTGATATCACTGAAATGGAGGTTGTCTTCTTTGAGTAATGCGCAAATGATGGCGTAATGGTCGATTATTTTAGCGCGACTTTCGGGGGTTAAATCCATTAAGTCAGAGAAAGCGACATTGGTTTCGCGATAAAATAAAATGATTTTATCTACTTGCTTAAAGACTTCTTCAAGTTGTTCTGCATTCAATGTTTGTAATACATGAAATCCCACGCTGGCTTCCCAGACGAGACGATACATGGCGGTGTAATTATTGAAAAGTGTATTTCTGGTTTCAGGGCTAAGTTCCACTAATTGTTGAAACGAAACACCCATTTCTCGGATGGCTTTAATGGTTTGTAGTGAATGGTGCAAAACAGGTGTGCGCTGCGTGGTAGGCAAAGCTAACAGTTCAGCGATCAAAACACCGCCTTCTTTGAAAAAGGCAATGATATCGTTAGAAAATGAAAATATCTCTTGGACTTGTGGCAACTCAAGTTCTTTTAGTGTATGAAATTGAAAGTGTGCTTCTTTTGCGAGACGATTAAAAGTTAAGTGGTGATCGAGCAAGTAGGTTCGAATGGCTGGAGTGAGTTGCAAAAGTTCAGAAAAACTAACAGCGCTTTCTCGACCTAAGTGTGTGATAGAGGTGTAACGATTAAATAATTCTGCGCGAGTTTGAGCAGGGAATTGCATGAGTGCAGAAAACGAAAGATTAAGTTCGCGAACGGCTTGAATGACTTGTTCAAACTGGCTAAAAATGGTTTGTAATTCTGTTAACGAAACAGCGTGAAAGCTGCTAAAGCGTGCGCGCGCTTCCTTGAAAAGCATTTGTGTCGCGGCATAATTTTCGATTAAACATGATCTGATTTCAGGTGAGAGCGTGCCGAGTTCGTGGAAATGACTGCCCGGTTCGCTGAGTAAGGCTAAGAAGCTATAGGCATGTTGACATAACTCTTGCAAGAAATAGAAATCTAATGTTTTGATTTCATCAAAACTAAGCTCTGCTTCTTTGATGAAGCGAAAGATGACGAGATGATTTTCAAGTAATAATTTTCTTGTGTTAGGTTCTAAATTAATTAATTCAATAAAACCAATATTCACTTCTTGAGAAAATAAAATGAATGCGTCAATGCAATGGAGGACTTCTTCTAGTAAGGCTTGATCAAGTGCTTGTAAATCATAGAAATTTAAATTGGCTTCTCGAATTAAGCGGTGTATGGGCGCATGATTTTCAATAAGTTGTGTGCGTAGCGGTGCCGGAAGTGTCATAAGCTGGTCAAAGGAAAAGCCCACGTCCCTGACCAAGCGGATGATTTGTAAGTGTGAGTGATAGAGCTGTGTTTTGTCTGATTCAGGCAGGCTCATTAAATCAGCAAAACAAACGTTGGCTTCTACGCAAAGTGGAATAATGCGATCAATTGATGCCAGCATGCTGTTGAAGCTACTTAGACTCAGTGTTTTGATATCATTGAAGTTGGCGTGGGCTTCTTTGATGAGACGTTGAATGAGAGAATATTTTTTAACAAGCAAGGTCCTGAATTTATCATTCAGTGACATGAGTTCGCTAAACAATGCGTTAGATTCTTGGATTAACTCAACAAAGGTATTGGCATGTTGAAATACTTCATCTAAGTGTGTTTGGCTCAGTGCTTTTAGATCATCCAAGGTGACTTGGGCTTCTTCAATAAGACGGCACGCCGCTACATGGTTTTCGACAATTTTCGTTCTGGTTTCGGCAGGCAGTGCCATCAACTCGGAAAAAGAAATATTTGCTTCTTGGCTGAGTTTGACGACAGAAAAGGAATGATCTAATAAATTATTCCTGGCTTCAGGCTCAAGTGCCATGAACTGTGTGAGTGAGTCATTAGAATTTTTGCTCAGTTCAATGATTTTATCGATGTGTTGAAATACTTCATCTAATGCAGAAGAGGGCAAGGCCACTAACTCATTAAAATCGACAGTGGCTTCATTTAGCAGTCTGAAAACAGACACGTGGTTATCCACTATTTTTTCACGTATTTCAGGGGGCAAATGCATTAAAACAGAAAAAGTAGCTTCGGTTTCTTGAATAAGTTCCAGTATTTTATCGGCATGATTGAAAAATTCATACAGATCTTCATGGCTGAGTGCGTTGAGTTTGCTGAAGCTGAGGCTTTCTTCTTTGGATAATTTGTAAATGCTGGCGTAGTTTTTGATGAGTTCTGTTTTGATGTCAGGTGCGGATTCAATTAAATCAAAGAAAGCATTTTTTTCTGCATGATCTAAGTTAGCCAAAGAACAATGCTCATCTTTGATAAGTGGGATAATGTCATGTTGGTGAGCTAAAATCCGAGTTCGCGTGCGCGGTTCTAAATTAATTAAATCAGAGAAAGAAAGTTTTGCTTGTTGGCTAAAGGCAATAATCTCATTAAATTGAAAGAAAATAGTATCTTCGCTCTCCTGATTTTCGAGTGCATTAATGACATAGTCGAGCACTTCATTTAATGCGGCGGGATCCATCTCAGCCAAGACGGACAAGGTTAATTCGTGTCGAAGTATCTTGAGCACTGCATCTGCATTGACGAGCAGTGTGTGGAGTAAGGGCGGACGTAACTTGATTAAGTCTGGCAGCGAAAGTTTTGCTTCTTTGAGTAAAGCAAGCACGGCTTGTGGCGAGCTTAAGATCACCATGGCCACTTCAGGTTCGAGCGAAATTAATTGTTGAAAGGAAAGACGAAGTTCATTCGAGAGAGCAAAAATAGAAACAGCATTTTGCAAAATAACTTTTAAGAATTCGATGTTTAAATTTATTAAGTCATGGAGAGAGATGCGTTCTTTCTTCAAGAAAAGAAGTTGGCTTTGATGGTTTATCAACAATGGAACCATCTTATTTAGAGGCAACTTAACCAGTGTTGATAAAGAAAGATCGGTTTCTTGAATTAACCAGATCATTTCGTTTTTTTTCTCAAGTACAGTATTCCAAATAGGATGTGCTTTGATTGCTTTGATAAAGGGGAGCGTGGTGTTGAATTCATTGGCTAATGATTCATCCACTTCTAAGGGCGGTAACCAAGGCCAAGGTAAAAGTGTATTAATTTGAGAAGGTTGAACTTGAGTTGAAATACTGGCGAGTTGTACCACCGCGCGTGCGCTTTGTGTTACTTTTTGTTTGGGTAGTTCAGGTAATCTTTGGAGAATTTCAATAGGGATATGCAGTTGCTTGGAGAGAAATTCCATCGGCTGTGGCACAGGGTAATTATCTGCAGCAAGCGTGGTAGGTAAATTATCAATCCATTTAATTAACTGTGCTTCGCCAATTTTGTCATGAAATTGGTAAATAAGGTTTTTTTCACGTAAAGAAAATAAAGTTTTATCCAACGGGTTTTCAAAAAGACGTGCCGTTTTAATCCAATTAATCAGTGATTTTGCGTCAAATTGATGTTTAGATAAAACAAGTTTATCTGCTTCTTGAGTGACAGGCCCGCCTTGTTGGTAGGGGGCAATTGCAGCCAGGCTACGCTGTAAATCAAATAATACATTGCCAAGGGCTACTTCTCCCGCAAGGTCAGCGGCCTCTAATCGTATTTGCAGTGCAGTGCGCAGCGTCGCGATTTTATCTGATTTGATTTCAGTGACTTCACCGGCTTCTTCCAAAGAGAGCTTTTTTAGTTCACTTAAAATAGCTGTATTTGCTAATTCTTTTTCGAAGGGGAGGAGTTGTTTAATACTATCGAATAATTTTTTAGGATACATAAGAGAAGTCCATTTTGTAGATAACTTAAGTTTTAACGACGACCTTTGCTTTGTTCTCTAAGCCAAGCACATAAAATTGATAGTCTAACTCCCCGAAGCTATTCTCCAGTTGTTCCTGAAAGATGCGACGTTCTTCTTTGCTATTGCCTGTTGCAGTATTGTCGCCACCATCACGAACATGATTGACAATGATAACGGCATAATCACCAGAGGGAAGGGTAATGCCTGATGCAGTGGGCCTGTCATTTTCAGGGCGAGGTAAGTGGAAGGCGGTGCTAAGAATCATGGAATTGAATTTGGTATCAAATCGACCTGCATCATTTTTTTCTGCCCAAACGAGATGTTGTTGCCCCGCTAATTCTTTGGGATTTTTGCCCGAACGAATTTGTTCAATGAAGTTATGTCCTTGTTGTGCTGCGCTGTGTTCGGAGGCTTGTGTTTTGAGTGTTAAGAAAATATCTTCTCGGGCGAGTGAATACGGTTTGATGCTGGCGGGTTGATGATGATTGATGTGCAAGACAATATAAGTATCTGGATTGACTTCAATTAAAGCACTGTTGTTGCCACGCAGCAAAACGTCAGGGCTAAAAGCCGCTGAAATAATCTTGGGATTGGCTGCAATCCCTTCTTTTGCGCCTTGAGGACCAAAAGCTCCTGTATGTTGAAGAGGGAGGTCGAGTTCTTTAGCTGCAATTTCTAAGGTATTAGGATTGGCATAGGTTAAATTGGTGAGTTTGTCTGCCTGCTCAGAGAATATTTTTTGTGCTTTTTGTTGTGCCATCATTTTGGCAACTTGGTCTTTGATTTGATTAAAGGGTTGGAGTTGTTCAGGTTCCGAAGCAATCAATTTCACGATGCTGAAACCATCTTTTGTTTTAACAGGTGAAGATGTTTCGTTGGGTTTGAGCGTGGTGATGGTTTGTTCCAATTCAGGGCTGATGTTGCCGCGCGTGACCCAGCCAATTAAACCACCTTGCTGTGCAGAGGTAGAGTCCTCTGAGAATTGTTCTGCTAATTTGGCAAAATTTTCACCCGATTGTAGGCGTTGAGAAAGCGTGTTGATTTTGGTTTGTACCTCAGAAATTTGCTGCGCTGTGGCTTGATTTGGGAGGTGCACTAAAATGCCTGCAATTTTCCAACGTGCAGGTTTGGTAAAACCCTCTTTATTTTCTGCATAAAATTGCTGTAATTCTGAGGTAGAAAAATGCAGATTTTTGGCAATATCAGAAGATGAAAGTTCTAGATAATCAATGCTGACTTGTTCGGGTACAGCAAATTGTGTTTGATTTTGTTGGTAATAAGCCTGTGCGTCTGCTTCGGGAATGTACAGTGTTTTAGTGAAGCCTTCTTTGGGGATAACAAAATAAGCAATGTCGCGTTTTTGACCGATTAATCGGATCATTTCATTTACTTCATTGGGTAAAGCAAATCCGCTGGTGATGTAACCACTTTGTACTTGATTGATTAAGAGATCTTTTTTAAGGGCGGCCAAAAAACTTGCTTCAGTGAATAAAGTGGCATTCAGTATTTCGTGGAAACGATCCTTTGAGAATTGACCATTTACTTGGAACATCAGCATTTTAGCTAAACTGGTTTGGACAGCGGTGTTGGTGACACGAAAACCTTGTTTTAGCGCGGCATTAGAAAGGAGTGTGGAGATAATAATTTGGTTGAGTGCTTTATTTTTAAGCTGTGCATCTGCTTGAGGATTAGAAGCAAGATCTGTGCCCATTTGCATCTGATATTGTTGACGCAGTTGCTCATAAGCCATGTTAAGTTGTTCTTGTGTTATTTCATGACCATTAACCTTGGCAGCCATGTGAGCACTGTTGCCTTGCAAATAATTTCGAATGCCCAATCCCACCAAGGTGGAACAGACTAATGTGACGATGAGCCAGGCGAGCCAGCCTTGTGATTTTTCGCGAATGCTTTGCAGCATGAGGTGATTTCCGTCAGGTTAATTTATAGTATTTGATAGGGGGTTATGCTATCACTGAAGGTGGTGTGGAGGCTATAGTTGTTGCATCTGAATCTGTAGGAAAAACACGCGTAGCGCGTTTCTGAAAATATCGCACGAAGCGCGATATAAGACATATACAGAAAGGTAATGGCGGAGTGGACGGGATTCGAACCCGCGACCCCCGGCGTGACAGGCCGATATTCTAACCAGCTGAACTACCACTCCACACATTTGGTGGGTGCTGAGGGGATTGAACCCCCGACCCTCGCCTTGTAAGGGCGACGCTCTCCCAGCTGAGCTAAGCACCCATTTCTGAACGTGCAGTGCCTGTTATTTAACAACACTTATTCATTAAATAAACAGTACCTGCTCGAGGGCGCAATTCTGCATGGATTGAGAAAAAATTGCAAGCCCTCTTTAGGGGCTGTTTACATTTCTACTATGCTGGTCATAAAACCTTGATTTTCTGCGGTCCGTTGCTCACATACCAACAACGTATGCTCCGCTACGGTCCTCTAAAATCAAGGTTTTTTGACTCAGCCTAGCGAAATGTAAACAGCCCCTAATTAATGGGGTACGCTGGATGAATCGGTCGTCACCGTTGCGGTAGTGGTTGGAACCGCAAATTCAACCTGAGGCCCAAGTGGCGTGGTGGCGTGTGCAAGCGCCAATGTTAATACTTCATCTATCCAGCGAACGGGGTGAATTTCCAAACCTTGTTTAATATTTTTGGGGATTTCTTTTAAATCACGTTCATTTTCGAGTGGAATAATCACGTGTTTTAGACCCGCGCGAAGTGCAGCCAAGAGTTTTTCTTTCAGACCCCCAATGGGAAGTACTTCACCGCGTAAAGTAATTTCACCCGTCATGGCCACATCACTTCTGACAGGGATTTTGGTCAGCGCAGAAACTAAAGCAGTGCACATGCCAATACCAGCACTGGGCCCATCTTTAGGTGTGGCACCTTCAGGTACGTGAACGTGGATATCAAATTTTTCATAAAAATCAGCAGAAATACCCAGGCGTTCTGCGCGACTACGCACAACGGTAAGCGCAGCTTGAATGGATTCTTGCATGACATCCCCTAAGCGACCTGTGTAAGTTGTTTTGCCCTTACCTTTTGTTGCGGCGACTTCGATAGTTAAAAGTTCTCCGCCCACTTCTGTCCAAGCTAAACCATAAACTTGACCTACTTCGGTATGATTTTCAGCTAAGCCAAAGCGAAAACGTTTCACACCCAAATATTTTTCGATGTTAGCCGCAGAAATAGAAATGGCGTGTTTGGGTGGTTTGGTAAGAATTTGCTTAACTATTTTGCGACACACTTTGGAAATATCACGTTCTAGATTACGCACGCCCGCTTCGCGTGTGTAGTAGCGGATGATTTCTCGAACGCCGCCTTCTGTAAATTCAATTTCATTTTTTTTCAAACCATTCGCTTCAATTTGTTTGGGAACAAGATGACCTAAGGCAATAAATACTTTTTCATCTTCAGTGTAACCAGACAAACGAATGACTTCCATTCTATCGAGTAATGCGTCAGGAATGTTGAGGGAGTTTGCCGTAGCAACAAACAACACTTGAGACAAATCATAGTCCACTTCAAGGTAGTGATCATTGAAGGTGTGGTTTTGTTCGGGATCCAATACTTCTAACAGCGCAGAAGCAGGATCGCCACGGAAATCCATGGCCATTTTGTCAATTTCATCTAACAAGAAAAGAGGGTTTTTGACGCCTGATTTTGCAAGTTTTTGTATCGGTTTGCCTGGTAGGGCGCCGATATAGGTGCGTCGATGTCCACGAATTTCAGCTTCATCGCGTACACCCCCCAGCGCCATACGTACAAACTTACGACCCGTGGCTTTCGCGATAGATTGACCAAGAGATGTTTTGCCCACACCAGGGGGGCCTACGAGGCAGAGGACCGGTCCTTTCAATTGTTTGACACGTTGTTGCACAGCCAAAAATTCAATGATGCGTTCTTTAACTTTTTCTAAGCCATAATGATCGGCGTCTAAGATAGCTTGTGCTGCTTTTAAGTCATAGCTGATTTTGGTTTTTTTCTTCCAGGGAACATTGAGCATCCAGTCTAGGTAATTGCGTGACACCGCGGCTTCTGCTGACATGGGCGACATCATTTTCAGTTTGCTGAGTTCGGATTTAGCTTTTTCTTTCGCTTCTTTGGGCATGCCGGCTGCTTCTACGCGTTTGGCATACGCTTCCAAATCATTGACGGCATTATCGAGATCACCCAGTTCTTTTTGAATAGCTTTCATTTGCTCATTGAGATAATACTCGCGCTGGCTTTTTTCCATTTGACGTTTGACACGGCCACGAATGCGTTTTTCGACTTGCAGCATGTCCATTTCTGACTCTAAAAAAATCATGATCTTTTCTAGGCGGTTTTGTAATTCAGGGATTTCCAAAATTTGTTGTCGCTCATCGATCTTGAGTGTCAAATGCGCGGCAATGGCATCAGCGAGGCGGCTAGGATCTTCGATGCCGGCTAGCGACACTAAGATTTCAGGCGGAATTTTTTTGTTTAATTTAACATATTGTTCAAACTGCGAAAGCAGTGTACGTCCCAAAATATCAATTTCTCGAGGCTCATTCCCGTATATTTCTTGGAGCGGTATAATTTGGGCATTCAAAAAATCTTTACCAGGTATGAATTTTTCTATTTTGGCGCGATGCGTGCCTTCTGCTAATACTTTTACCGTGCCATCAGGGAGTTTTAAAAGTTGCAGGATGTTGGCGACAGTGCCGATGAGATAAATGCCTTTTTCATCCGGATCATCGTCGGAGGCGTGTTTTTGAGCGGTGAGCAGGATTTGTTTGTTATTTGTCATGGCCGCTTCCAGCGCATGAATAGACTTTTTTCGCCCTACAAAGAGGGGGATGACCATGTGTGGGTAAACAACCACGTCACGCAAAGGCAAAACAGGGACTTCAATGGGGGCTGCTTGTGGTTCAGTGCTCACAGGGTTTCTCCGGCGACGAATAGAAAAGGGTTTTGGTAGTTATGGGGTGTTTTGAGAAGTAAATCAAGGGGGAGCTGAGTTCATACTTAGCTAAGCTATTTTTGATACCCTTGATAAAAATAAATTTTACGTCTTTTTTAATATGAGGATTGAATTCTATGATTAATGCCATGATGCGGCTATTGGGAAAGGGCGAGCGAAACCGGATAACCTGGGGTGGTAATCAGGGGAACAATCAACAAAGTGTCTTTATGGTAGAGCGATGGGGTGTGTCCGAAGCCCAGCATGGACCGGTAGCAGGTGTGGTGTCTCATCGATTGTCTGACAAGCTGCTGCTTGATAGAACGGTTAATCTGTGCAACTTACATGAGCCTGCGGTGAGTTTAAATTCAGATGATGAAGCTGTTTTGTTTGATCCGAACGCCCCTGGGTTGGAAGCCTACTACAGACGATATTTGTCATGGCTCGAACAGCGTCCTGAGCCTAATCCACTTTTTGGTAATGATTTTGCCGTGACGCTAGCAAGTGTGGTGGCGTTTATTGTGGACGACCAACAATGGTCTGCTGATGGGCTGCATGATGAAGCATTCATCGAGCGGTTTATTAACAATGAGAAACCAACACACTACGTAGAGATTGCAACGGTTGCGGCTGGCGATGAGGGTGCACCAGCAGGGCGCATTGTGCTTGCTGAACAGCGTTTGCCCAATGCTAGACACTTATCTATCCCTATTATTCCCCTCGAGCGGTTTGCAGAAACAAAAGCAACCATGCCGCGCCAGCTTTCATTGTTGGCTGCCTTTATTTTACGTCGCTTGTTGGATGAAGGTGTGTTACCTAGGGCAGGAATATACCCTCATCGAGGTACGATGTTGGATGAAGTTGAGCATGCCTGGATAGTGTTTAATCCCACCACAAAACCCGGTGATCTGTATGTTGTGGATGTGATGTTAGGTGCGGTGGTGAATCTGGGTTCTCAGCGAGGGTGTGATTTATTGCAGCCTATCTATGGTGCGGGCAACTTAGATGCTTGCTTGCGTAGGGCAGGAAAATATGGAAATGGGCTGTTTGGTAGAGCAAAGGAGAAGGGTGTGTGGGAAACGCCGCCACTTCACAGGCCATGGACTCGCCCGAGAGCGTCGGCGACAGAGGAATATGCTAGAGAAGTGGGGAAGATGGTCGCGACAGGACTGATCGAAAGAATGTCTGTGTTAAAGCCTGCCGTTATTTATCTGGGTGATCATTTTAATTTTTTTCGGACTGAATGCGGGAAAATTTATTCTTTTTTGCCGGGTTTTGACGGCATGCGTGGTCAAGATGAACGTGTATGTGCTTTTGTTTTATTAAAGATGCAGCCTGAGCCTCAGGTTAGAAATAATTCTGAAATAGATAATTTTTTCAAGCAAATAGAACAAGCAACACCCGCAGCCAACCAACAGACGGGTGGCCCAATTTATCTTAGCTTGCGCACCTTTTGCTCGTGCTTTGCCACGTCTCGGCCTTCTGCGAGTGGGACAGGTTTGTTTGAGAAGGGAAGACAGCAAAGTGTGATAGCAGGTGATGTGGCCTATGAGATAAGAGGTAGCTCAGGACAAGGTACGGCTGCTGTGTATGCTGCTTATTTACTCACGCGCTATCTTCAATTGAAAAATATGCCTGTGCAGGGCGTGTTTTTACATCGGCAGAGGGAGGTGGCGCAGGGAGAGCGGGATGTAAGGGTCACTTATTGGCTTGAAGTGCTAATGCAGACAGGAACGCAGTATTTTGTCGGATCGGGTTTGCCAAACAAAATGAACGGTTTTTTAGGGGGGGGCAATATTGATGTGTTGTCTGGCGAACAGTATGAGACTAAATTTGGATTATCCGCTTTTTCTAGTAAATCGGGTGTGGCTGTGACCGCAGTCGCCCCTGCTGCGGTGGCTGCTGTACCAATACCCGCGCTTGTGCAGCAGCAATATCAAGTGGCGGCACCTCCTCCTCCCCTACCCCTGCCTCCCCTACCCCCTGTGCAAAGTGTGCAGCCACCATTTGCAGTATTACAACAGCAATCTGCTGCTTGGCCCTCTCCTCCTGTTGTGCAACAGTTTGCTGTGCCACCACTTGCACAAAGTGTACAGGAACCTTTTGCAGTGTCAGAGATGCGACAACGGGTACAAGAACTGGAACGGCAGCAACGGGAACGGCAACAGCGCGGAGGGGCTGATGGGTATGGCGGTTTTACCACTAACTGGCAGCCGCCGCAGAGTCAAGCTGGAAGTGGGAGTGCGGCCGCTCCTCCTTCAATGCATCAGTTTTTTCAGCCTGCGCCGCCAGCACCGCAGCTGGATCCCAGCAGGGGTGGGTCGCCTGCTTATTATTCGTGGCAATAGGGTCTGTTTACAATTCTGACTATGCTGGCCATAAACCCTATAGGCAAAAAATGAAATTAAACTCTTAACCAGGCT
>JACREE010000082.1 GCA_016218405.1 Gammaproteobacteria bacterium | reverse complement strand
ATGGGAAGCGGGGGCATTTAGAGGTGCTGTTTCCTCTTCATTTCCCTTTTTTTTGGGAGTGGTTTGTCTTATGTAATCTCCAAGCGCAAGTTGTAACTTAAGGAACAGTGACTGCGCTTGTTCTTGTTGTGTTTGTTCGAATTTAGGCATAAAGATTCCTTTTTGGTCAAGTTAGATGAGTCATGACAAAGTGTAATTGGGAATTATTAAACCAAAATGAAGACAACACAATTTAATTTTTTTAAAAATGGAATTAATCTTTAGATCATATTTTGTCGCTACACTTTGACCATAAAAATCCCTTTCCCTACCTAAGAGAGCTGATATGCACCCCTTAACCACTGAAAAATCGGACCTAATCAAACAACTTCTGGGCGAACTTTATAAGCCATCGTCTAAGGAGCATTCATTGGAAATAGCTGTTTTAGAAGCGGGAACCGGGCAGTTTTCCATTTCTGTGAAACATGCATTGTATCTGGAAACCAAATGGTCGAGCGGATTATCGTTTAGTTTGCAATATCGTCCTGTCAATTCTGCTCGCCGAGAACAGGGTTGGCTGCTTCAAGCGACATTCAATAACGGTAAATTGGATGAGGTGGTAGAGGCTTTGCGTCAAGAAATAGAAAAGCAAAAAGAGATAGCAAAACAAAAAGCAGAGGCAGAAGCAAAGGCGGCAGAAGAAAGGCGGGTTGCAGAAGAGGCGGGTGCGAGACTACCCAAAGTCAATGCGGCGCCGACATCCGGGGGGCGGCCCATGGCGATGTTTATGCCTTTTCCTGGAGCTGCTCGACCCGGGATGTTTGGTGCTATCCCTCCTTGCTTCTCGCCCTCTATCCCCCGCGCCCTCCCTTCCTCGTTGTTCGCCAGAGGTGTTGCTCAAAAAGAAAAATTGGAATTGGAAAGAACGCGTCTTTCAGCAAGAGATTGGGTGAGTTATGGGCGATTGCAAACCACGGAAGAAATGGGTGAAAAAAGTTTATTGTTACGGGAGATGCAAAAAGCGCTTTTAGCTTCCACACAGCTTAAGCAATTGATCAAAATTATCTTAAAAAATCAGGGTGATTTGCAGGGTATCACAAATGAACAAAAGAGTGCGCTGAAAGCAGCAGGCGTTTTGCCTGAGCAAGATAAGGACATTACGTTCCCCATGATTTTTTTCCAAGCTCGGTTTTCTAAAAATAAAGAAAATGCAGAAGTATTTTGTAAAAAATACAAGGGGGGGTTATTAACTCTTTCTGGACGTGATAGTCGTGAACGTTACGCGGTTTATTTGTCTGTGAGTAATATGCAAACTTGTTTTGTGGATAGCTGTGATTTGCGTGCAGAGGGTGCCAGCGAGTCTACGCTGGAAGCTGTTTCTAAATCAGAAACGGCTGCGGTGCTACTGACAGCGAAAGAACGTTTGTGTCAGCAGTTAGTGGGCACAAGTTCGCGAAGTGCGCGCGAAACATTTTTACCTTTATTGCGCATGGCGGAACATTACCAGGCAGCGTATGGTACCAAAATAATTTTTGATGAAAAGACGAAGGCGAGGTTATCAGAGAAAGAACGTGCGGCGCTTAAAAAAGCAGGAGAAAACTTGGAAGCCTTGTCTAAGGCAGTCTGCACCTTTTTGTTTCGAGATGAAGAAAAGGCGGATGCATTCTGTAAAAAATTCTCAGGCGGTATGATCGTGCGAGATTCAATCCGTGGCGGAAAAGAGTATATGATTTATCTTGCGGAGCCTGGTTTAAAAAAATTGGCTGAAGACTACAGTGTTTACTGTGAAAAACACCCCATTTGTGCCATTGCAGAGCGATCGGCTGTGCCTGTGGGGGAAAATGCAAAAATGATGTTAGAAATAAATTTGCCAGAGCCTCGCCAGGGTTCACCCGAAAATGTGCCTAATAAAAAAATTGTCTTAATGTTGGATGAAAGTGGCAGCATGGAGGGTGATAAGATAACAAATTTGCTCGCGTGCACAAGAAAGTTGGTGGAAGTGTTGAAGCAAATCAATTCAAGAGAAAAACAAGGGGAAGGCATTTCCTTGGTGGTGTGTGCTTTTAATCTCAGGGAAAGAACACTGTTTGATTCTGAAAAAAATGCTTGGGATGAGGCTGTTCCTCTTTTGACTGAAGAAAAAGACGGAGGCAGCGGAACGTATAGAATAGGTGGTAGTGGCACTGACATTGGCTTGGCTTTAACCCGCGGAGTAGCGCACCTTGCACATCGTCAAAAACATAATGCGCATATGGTTCTTTTAACAGATGGAGCCAATGGTGACTATTCCTTGCGGTCTGAAGAAGGAGTCAGAAAAGCGTTGGGTTCTTATGTGGGTGCCTTATCTGTGGTGGGTTTGGGCGCTGATTATGATCACCGCTTACTTGGTAGAATTAGACGGATCGCACAAGGTTTGATGTATGACATTAAGGGAGCGGAGGAAATCGACGCTGCTGTTAGCCAGATTGTAGGTGCTTTGGCTGAAATTATTGAACCTTGTGAGTTGACGCTGAAGAGTGGAGTATCTTGTGAAGTGTATGATCCTATCACTGATGTGACGACACCGATCCAGCCTGGTGAGAGTGTGATGATTTTTCCTGTGCGAGGTGCGCCTTTGCCGCTTTTAGTGACAAGAGGAGCAGTCACTTTAGTAGAAGATAACGATGTTGAAATAAAATGTGAGGTGAAGATAGCTAACCAGGTAACGGAAGTGGTGGTTAAAGCAGAGGTATCTTCTGCTGATAAACCGATGGCAGTTCATCCAGAGGTCATGTTGATCGAATTTAAAAAACGATATCAAGCTTTGCGTGAGGAATACGCTAAGGCATGTGAAGAAACGGTGGGTGATGAGAAAATGACATCGGAAGAGCGTCAGCAGGCTTCTGCTGAATTGTCTGCTGTTCGCGCGGCGATATTGGATCAGATGGCTCAATTGTTTGCTGGCGTGCCAGTCCCTCTGCGTCCTGCATTTACAGAGATGAAAGCAGAGCTGGTGAGCTTAAGAAGGACGCCTTTGGCGGCAGCAGCGAGGGTGCTAACGGCGTTGAATGGAGGCAGTAATATATCGGGTAGTAGTGTATGGGCTTCACACGCGTACAATGTTGCTACAAATTCTTCCGCTACTGCAGATTCTTCTGCTACTGCATCATCAACGTATAAAGGACTGGGGAAATAACTTATATGAAAAATGAAAAAGATGACAAATCACTGTGTCTGGAATTTTTAGAAAATTTGGCTACCTTGATCGAGGATGTAGACTCCGTAAATGGATCAGGGTTCCAAGATGTAGTGGAGTCATTTCAGGTATTTGCCGATGTACTGTCGGAGTCAGATTTTTCGAGACAATTTGACCTGGATGATGAAAAACGAGCATGTTTGAAAAGACAAATTGAATGTGCGGGAGCAATAAATTCAGGTCAGCCGGTTGTTGCATTGAGATGGATTAATTCCCCTGAGGTGAGGTCTTTCTATTCTGAGGTAGTACGTTCTAATGAGGGAACCTTAGGCGTTTTCAGACGTATTCGTGAAGCGCTTTCAGAGTTAAGAGACGGTGATTTTACTTTGTGTGGAGAGGGTGAGCCAGAGCCAGATAAACAAGCTGACGAAACAGCAAGTGAACAATCTGAAAACACACTGGCATCGGTTTTTTTAAAGGCATCAAAGAACTATAGTCAATGGGTGAGAAGCTTAGAAAATAAAAAGACTTTTCCAGCAGATGCGCATTTTTTTAGCCGTCGTCTTCATGGGCGAGATGGGATAGCACGTGTTGAACGTTTGGTCGAGCGGCTTAATAGTCCAATAGAACAAGCACCTCTTGATGCGATAGCTGATTATTTTCACGATAATCTTCGTGATGAAAATGGCAAAGTAATGTCGGGTAAAACCCGCGATCATAATCACTCTTTCATCAGTTATTTGTTGAATGAGTTGAAAAATGAACCTGCATTGGCGAAACAATTGGATCTTGAGGGATTAGAAAAAGTTGATTACAAAGATCCAGAAAATAAAACATTGCGTTGTGATGCGCTGAAACAGATTCAGAATGCTTTACAAAGTGGAGTGAATAATCGCATACCCCCTCGCGCATCCTCTTCCTAGGTCCCTAGACTTCGAAGGGGTAACTAAGGTTGTCAATTAAAGCATTTGGTGCCACTATTTGCTTAATATATAAAGCGATTGGTTTTTTCTATGTTTAAAAGAATATTGCCTATGCATTTCCCCCCCCGGTCAGTCGATTTTTTTGTGGGGGGCAAGACAAACAGGGAAGACCTCTTTTTTAAAAGAAAAATTTAAAGAATCTATTTTTTATGATTTGCTCAATGTGGATGACTTAATACGTTTTACTAAGTCACCCCATCTATTGCGTGAAGAAGTGCTGTCACTCTCTGCAGAAAAACTCATTCATCCGATCATTATTGATGAAATACAATAAGGGGCTCATTAGCTTTTGCGAGGAGCATCCACAGGCAAAAGCATGGGTTGTTTCACAAGATAAAAGGCCGCGCCAACTCAAGGTGAATGAGACGCTGACTATTTCAATTCTTCCTTGGGATGGCTTTCTCAAGTTACTTTGGGAGGGTGCTATTTTATAAGTTCGTTTAATGCAAGTAATGCCTGCTGCCTATGGCTGATTTATAAGGCAAGGAGGAGTGGCTGCGTAACGATGGGAACGGTTTTGCTGATAATATACTTTACACGCCGCTACGCGGCGTAAAATAGTCACACTTTTAACCCCATTAATGAAGGAACGGTTTTTATATATTTAGAACTGTCTTTAATTTGTCAATCATTAAAGAATGTTTTTTTCTATCTATTTTCTTTATGTTGATAAGCTTCCATCGTAACGCTGGGAATTGATCTAAGTTTGAAAATGACAACAGCGTGTAATCAGGTGTTCCATTTTTTATCGACAATAAAAATTTTCTTTCACTCATTAACAAATCATGATTAATTGTTTTGATTAATTTATCACGCGTTTCTAGTAATGATTCAAATGGAATGTTTTTCTCTGTCATATTCACAAATTCATTTTTATAAACATTTCTCAAATTAATTAAATTTGGTTGAAGTAGTTCATGCATCGGTCTGGGTGAACATGCAAGATAGACGACAAATGCTTCACGAATTTGCTCTGTTATTCCCTGTGTATCCAGTAGCTCTTTCACATCAAAAAAATCACGCGGATGTTGTCGACTAAGTGCCGCACATATTTTTCCTGCGTAAAGTTCAGCTTCGGATAATACAGGGATGTTTTTGACGCTATATAAAAATCTATTCTCAACGGATTTTTTAATATCAATTTTCACTATGGGGAGTAATGTTCCTCGAATAGTAAAATTAGGTTCTATTTTTATCTTCGTTAACCCATTAACAACGATTATTTTTTGCAATATGCCGTCGCGGGTTTTTATTTCATTAATTTTATATCGAGGATTCCTTTTTAAGATCAATTCCCCCATCGTTCTTAATCCATTCTCTATTTCTGAAATAGCCTCATTTCTTTGTGTTGTTTTTAAAAACGTCAAATCAATATCAACGGATAGCCGCGGCAAATCACAAATAAAAAAATTAATTGCTGTTCCGCCTTTTAACGCGAATAACGACTGATCTTTTAAGACAGGCAGGCAATCCAATAACAATGCAACTTGGGCAACGTATTGTTCTTTATTCACGAGTTATCTCATCATCCGATTTATTTTCAGGTAAGCTCAATAACCATTTTTTATGGTAACGACCGCCTGAGTCTATTACTCGCTTTCCTGCCCCTATATCTATTCGGCTTAATTCCAACTCATTAAAACAAGCTAAATTACATTTTTCTGCAAAATATAAAAATAACCGTTTTACTTTAATAGACAAGCACGATTCTAGTAATTCCTGCATGACGTCGCTTCTTAACCTGTCTAAGGACTCCATCAATTCATTAACATGAGTTAGCGTTACTTTATTAGGTACGATTGATAATACCTCCAATATTGCACGTTCGGGTGAGGATAATTTTATTTGTATCCCTTCAACTTCCTTATTGCCTAAACCAATTTCGGTTTTAAATAATAATTTCTGTTCCCAATGGCAGTGCGTGAATTTTTTTTGAAACCACATGGGTAGTTTGGGTGTCTTTTTATTTGAATGATACAAATAAAATGTCGGTTCTAAATTATTGAGCATGATATATTGTGTCACCCCATAGATCTGTAATGCTGTTAAACCACCGATATGAACAGGCAAATGAAGTTGTGTTTGTATCGCATTGACAGCACCTTGCCAAGTGATTGGATCATTAAGGCGTGTATAAACACCCCTGCCAAGTGACTTTATCCATCCATTTTTACAATACAAATTAACCAGTTGTTTGTAATACCCATTACAATTCAACCAGTCAGATGTTAATGGAATGCCTAGTGGCCAGTGCCCCATTAAGTGGTTTAATTTAGATGAATTTAGTCTATTCATAATGGACTATTATAGTCTATTTAAAACCAATGTCCACATTGAGTTTAAATTTCAATGGTTTAGTCCATTAAAAATAGATAAATTAGATTTTTAATAAACTATTTGTGATTAAATTAGAGTTCTATCTCCTTGATTTTCCGGGTATTAGGTCGTGTCCCTAAAGTTGTTGCTAGGCTGCAAATGAAGATAATAGGTCTGAAAAAGCGATCGTCAGAAAGCAGTGGCGCGGCGCAAACGTAGGTCGTGTAACACGGCCAGAGTTTGTATGCAAAACCAAGGGAAAAGAACGCTCATGAAGAGGGTTTGGAAGAGAAAACGTAGGCTGAGCCGCAGGGTGTCTGCGTGGGCAGGTGTCAGGGAATAAGCTAATAATTTTGAGCAGGATAAGCTAAAGGTGGTGAGAAGGAAAATGGGTAAGGTTAAGGAAAAAAAGGTGCGCCACCAATGATGTTTGATTAGCGAAAAACTGTGAATAAAATCCTTGAATGGGTTGTTATCTTCGAGGATAACGAGGGGATAAAATAAAAACAGAACCACAAAAATGTAGATGCCCGGTAGAATAAATAAAATAAACCCAACAAATAAGCTGAGGATGGCTAAAAAGCCAGAAAAAACAAGCAGCGGGGTTTTAATGGCGATACGTTTGGCGAGCATCCAGGCTGAAAGGGGTTGAGTATCAATTAAGCTGCGTGTGTAGGTGAGAAGGGTGGCATAGCTCGCCATGGAAATGATGACGTTGAGCAGTAATAAACATAGGGTGAAGGGGGTAATATCGTTGTAATCGAAACGATTAGCGTTTAGAAGGGCGACGTCGGTTTGCAAAGACACATATTGTGAACACAGCAAGGGGATAAAGGTACATGCCAAAGCCAGAGGGTAGATTTTTCTAAGGGTGACTGTCCAGAGCTGAAGGCTGTGTTGATATAAGGCAAGAACAGAAGCAGGTTGGTTGAGTAACAAGGTCAAATCCTTTTGAGGGTTGTTATCGAGCTTCATCCTACTGGAAGGCAGCAGAAAAGATCAACACCCGACGAGGGGGTGTCGTCAATTCTACTATCTTGGACGTCATGCCTTGATTTTCTGTGCTCCGTGGTTCACATACCCACCCACGTATGCTCCACTACGGTGCTCAAAAATCAAGGCATGACGTCTCAAGCTAGCGAATTGACGACACCCCCTAGGCAGCTGCTTTCTCTGAGTGCGCGTTTTAAAACGAGGTTGAGAAGATCTTTGTCGATAGGTTTAACGAGAAAATCGTAGATACCCTTTTTAAATCCCGAAATCATGGTATTTTTTTGGGCTTGTTTGGCGATCATGATAACGGGTAGGTTGCGTAAGTGAGGGTCTTGTTTGATGTGATGAAGCAAGTCTAAGCCTTCCATGTCAGGTAGGGCTTGATCAAGCACGATGGCGGAAAAGGAGGAGGGTGAAGTGCAGAGATGTTGCCAAGCCGCTTGGCCACTTTCAGCGACGACAGGGCAATAATGGCCTGATACGTGTTTTACGAGCGTCAGAAGGCTGTCTGGTTCACTATCAATGATAAGTAAAGTGTGTTTTTTCATGTATGAGGGGGAGCTCTGTATCCTCTTCGACAGAACAGATTCTAACAAAGAAAGAGGGAGAGTATACTCCCCCCAGTTTGAATTCTCAGTTTTTTATAGGATAGGTCAAAAATGAAGTTGATTATTTTGGATCGAGATGGGGTCATCAATTACGATTCTGAGCACTATATTAAATCGGCTCAGGAGTGGCTGCCGTTGCCAGGCAGTTTAGAAGCGATTGCGCAGTTGAATGCGAAGGGCTACACGGTCACGGTGGCGACGAATCAATCGGGTATCGGGCGTGGATTGTACACAGAAGAGGATTTAGGGGCGATTCATCAAAAAATGCAAATGAGTTTGGCGCAGCTGGGCGGACGTATTGATCGTATTTTTTATTGTCCGCATTTGCCTACACAAGGTTGTGGCTGCCGTAAGCCAGCGCCGGGTTTACTGAAACAAATTGCCTTGTATTATCGTTGTGATTTAACGCAAGTGCCCTTCGTGGGCGATTCTTTGCGAGATATTCGTGCTGCTTGTGCAGCAGGATGTCAGCCTGTATTGGTGCGTTCAGGTAATGGTGCGGCGGTGGAAGCGTTATCTTACGAAGCGGCGCCGACGGTGCAGGTGTTTGATGATCTTGCGGCATTTGTTGCCTCTCTATGAAGATAACGGCTTCTTCCCCTTCTTTATTACCCGTGGCCCAAGCTTGGGCGACTGCATTTGGTTTTGAGGTGGTGACGTCTGATGCCGTATCGGGTTGGTCCTTGAGGGTGACGGATGTGCATCTGGAATTATTTTCAGCGACAAAAAAACAATTTGCACCTGTTTGGGTTGATTTTTTGCAAGGTAAATTATCCACGCGTTTGCGTTCATCACAGGGAGGGCGCGAATTGTTGGTGCGTGCAGTAGGCGTGAAGTCAGCTTACCGGCCTCGTGTGTTGGATGTGACGGCAGGTTGGGGGCGCGATGCCTTTGTGTTGATGACAGCCGGTTGTGAGGTGATGATGCTTGAGCGTGATCCTATGATGGCGGCATTACTGCAAGATGGTTTAACGAGATGGTCTGCGTGTGTGCCGGCAGAAGAACACAGCAAGCTGTCACTGGTTTTTTCAGAGGCAACGCATTATTTAACGCAGCTGACGGTGTTGCCCGACGTGATTTATCTTGATCCGATGTACCCAGTGCGACATAAATCTGCGCGAGTTAAAAAAGAAATGCAAATTTTGCAAGAGATAATGGGGTATCAACAAGATGTGGATGTGTTATTTGAATTGGCGTTGTCAAAAGCGAAAAAACGTGTGGTAGTGAAGCGGCCCTTAAAGGGGGATTATTTGGGGGGTGTGCAAGCGGATTGTCAATTTTTGGGGAAACACACACGATTTGATGTTTATTTGGAAGGAGGAAATCATGTTAAAAGTAGGTGATAAAGCACCTGATTTTCAGGTGGTGGATGAACAGGGACAAGCAATTTCATTGAGTGGATTAAAAGGAAAAAAAGTGATTTTATATTTTTATCCCAAGGATGATACGCCTGGATGTACGCGAGAGGCTTGCGCATTTAGAGATGATTTATCACAGTTTCAAAATAAAAATGCGATTGTGTTGGGGGTATCAAAAGACAGTGCGCGATCACATCAAAAATTCAAAGATAAATATGATTTAACCTTTCCCTTGTTGGTGGATGAAGAAGGAAAGATTTGTTCGGCTTATGGTGCTTTATCTGAAAAAAACATGTTTGGTAAAAAATATTGGGGTGTGGATCGCATCACTTTTTTGATTGATGAAGAAGGTGTCATTGAAAAAATTTGGGAAAAAGTGTCAGTGAGTGATCATGCGAAAGAAATATTGAAAATGATCACACGTTGATCGACCAAAGGTGAGATTGTTCAAGACATCAAGGTGGATTGCTTCACTTCGTTCGTAATGACGTCCCAGAGGGTGTGGGGCATGATGGCCTGCATTTTTTCTCTCCGAGCCGTCATTGCGAGGACGGCGTTTTTTCGCCGGACGAAGCAATCCACATCGCCCCAGAGGGTGGGAAGCAATGTGTGCATATCCTAAGGGGTGAGTTGTTACCATACACACTTGCCGTTTTCTTTTTTAATGCGTTCGAGGGTTTGTTGGTGTGCAAGAGATTCTTCTTCATTAGCATAAATGACGGGGAGGGTAACTTGTTTAATCGGCGCTGCCTTGGTTTCATTTCGTTTGGTTGTGATACTTCTTGCATTTTCTTCTTCAAATAAACTGGCTTGTCCACCCGTCATGGCTAAATAAACGTGCGCTAATAAGGTGGCATCGAGCAGTGCTCCGTGGCGCTCACGATGTGTGTTGTCAACATGATAACGTTTACATAAGGCATCTAAGCTATTGCGCTGTCCGGGGTGTAAGCGTTTGGCTAGGGCCAAGGTATCTGTAATTTGACAGTGATCATTGACGTTTCGTTCAGTGTAATTAATTAAATTAAATTCATGATTGATAAATCCCACATCGAATGCAGCGTTGTGAATAATTAATTCGGCGCCATCAATGAATTCAAGAAATATTTGAAAAATGTTTTTAAAAATAGGTTTGTCTTTCAAAAATTCTGCCGTAATACCGTGCACTTGTTGTGCGCCCGGATCAATAGGACGCTCTGGATTAATGTAAATATGATAATGACGTGGGGTAATTTGTCGATTGATCAATTCAATACAGCCAATTTCAATAATGCGGTGACCTTTGCTGTGTTCAAGGCCGGTGGTTTCAGTGTCGAGAACAACTTGGCGCATAGGGATTCCTTATTTTCTCAGCAGTTCATCAATGGCACGATTTGCTAATGCATCCGCTTGATCATTTTCAGGGTGATTGCTATGACCTTTAATCCAATGCCAAGTCAGATGATGTTGTTGTGAGAGTGTATCCAGTGTTTGCCAGAGATCACGATTTTTTACGTCTTTTTTGTCGGCTGTTTTCCAATTATTTTTTTTCCACTTGTGAATCCATTCGGTGATACCTCGTCTGACGTATTCTGAGTCAGTGGTTAATTCGACCTGACACGTTTGTTGCAGTGCTTGTAAGGCTTGAATGGCTGCCATGAGTTCCATGCGGTTATTGGTGGTATGGGTTTCTGCACCATACAATATTTTTTCGTGTTCATGATAGCGAAGTAATGCGCCCCAGCCACCGGGTCCTGGGTTGCCACGGCAAGCGCCGTCTGTATAAATAGAGACGATCGTATTTTTAGAATGCGTTGTTGTCATGTTGTTTTTTACCGTCGTGATGAAATATTGGGTGAGATAAGATGATCGTCAGGTATCAATACTTTCCAGCTGGTTTTAATGGGTGATAAAGGAGCGACTTGTTTGGTGGCAGTCATTAAATACAATCCGCCGCAGGGATGATAACAATAAGTGCCAATTTTTTCCAAACAATGCAGTTTCTGGTGCCAAAGAGGCGGTGGTAGTGGAGGGCGAAAATAAAAATAATGGAGTATGTCCAAGGAAAATCCTGCTTTCACGAGCCAAGTTTTCACGGTGCTGGCAGACCAAAATTGTCCTTGCCAGGGAAATTCATGTGTTTTTCCGAGTAACAGTTTGCTCAACCCCCATAAACTCCAAGGATTAAAGCCCACTAAGATGAGTGTGCCGCTGGGTAATAAAACGCGTTGTACTTCTTCCAAAATAGCCAAGGGATGCTGTGCTGTTTCAAGTAAGCAGGGTAGAAAAATAGCGTCAATACTGTTGTTATCAAAAGGTAGTTGATAATAAGGTGACTGAATTAGCGCCGCTGGCGCGGGTGTGAGCAACACGGGGTTGGGATCAAGTACAATTTTTTGTTGGATAGGGCTGCTGTTTAGCCAGTGAGTGTATTCTTTTCTACCAAGTTGGAGTAAATAAAAACCAAAAACAGAGGGTAAGTAGTGTGTTAAGGTTTGTTCAATGGCACTGATAAGGTGTTTGCTTAGCTCGCTTTCATGCCATTGTGGTTTGTATTTGTATCTAAAACGAAGTTTTGTCATATCCTGTCATAACCTATTCGCCTTCCAAACCTAAGATAGGTTTGATCACGTTCCACTGTTTGCAACTGGGACACAACCACAGTAGCGTTTTACCACTAAAGCCGCAATGCTGGCAAAGGTAGATGGGGTGATTGAGTAGGGTGGGGGCGAGAAGTGTTTGGATGAGTGGTATTTTTTCGTCCGCCTGTGCGCAGGAAGCGTTGTTTTGGGTAGGCAGTTGCGATGCCAGCTCGAGTAAAGCATACAGTCCGCGTAGGGAGGGATGCGCCGTGAGATAGTTTTTCAAAAAAAGGTAAGCGCGTTCAGGATGTGACTGTTGAAGCTGCTGTGTTAAAACAAGTGCGGTGGAAATACGTGGACAATCCACTAAACTTTTTTCTAAAAATGAAAATAAATCATAGCGTTTATTGCTTTGTTGATGATAGATCACTAGCAGCGGGATGGTTTCTGAAAAATAAGCAGGATTGTTTTCTTTGATGGATTCAAGTGTGTGTATGGCGGTTTGATAATCCTGTAAACTTGCTTCAATTTTTGCTTTTAGTAATAATGCGCGTGCATTATGCTTGTCAGACGCCAGAGCTTGTTTTAAAAGATGACGTGCTTGCCCCAGTTCTTTTGTATGCAACGCTTTTTCAGCCAGTTCGCAATAGTAATGCGCAATTTCTACGTGTTGTGACTTGCCCGTGAGTGCAGTGAGTTTTTTGGCGATTTCGATAGCTTGTTCCCAACTTTTTTCTTGCTGATAGATGTCAAGCAAATGTTGTAGGCTGTCTAAGTCACGATTATTTTCATCGAATGCGTCTAAGAATAAGCGTTCGGAGCGATCAAGTACGCCTGCGCTAAAATAATCTTTCGCTAACGCAAAAAGCGCTTGGTTGCGTTGTGCTTTGGTCAGTTGTGGGCGTGCGATGAGATTTTGGTGGATACGAATGGCGCGATCAACTTCACCTTGTTTGCGGAATAAATGCCCGAGCGCAAGATGTGTTTCAACTGTATCGGCATTGACTTCCAGCAATTTGATGAAGACTTCAACCGCTTTGTCGGGTTGTTCGTTTAAAAGAAAATTCAAACCTGTAAAATAATCTTTGGGGATGGGTTCGTTTTGAATATTCTTTTGATGATGTTGTTTTGCCGCCATCCAACCGGATGCGGCTGCAACCGGAAGTAAGAGCAGCAAGAGTTCAATCATGATTCATGCTCCTTTAGGGGCAGCGTACGCAGGTTCGCCAATTCTTTTTCGGCTAGTTTGAGGCGATGTTGCAGGCGTAAAGTGAGTGTTTTTTGACGAAGATAGAGCATAAAGAGGGCCAATGCACCCAGCAGGCTGCCTAAAATGAGCGCAAATACTAAAAGTAGAGAAAAAGGAATGAGGCTGTTTCCTATGTAATAGTTAATGAGCACGGGCTGAGCGTTTAGGCAGGCGAAGGAAACACCCAACAGAGCCATTAGCAGAATGAGAACAAGTTTAAGTAGACGCATGTGTTTTTCCTGGTGGGGCAATGAGTGAGATCATACCATACCCGAATTGGAGCATAAAAAGTGAATAAAAAAGTCATAATGAGTATCGTCATGGTGGGGTTGCTGCTTGTCCAAGGGGTGGGCGAGGCAAAGAAGAAAAAAGCGTGTGTTCGTCATAAAAAAACACATCGTGTTGCGCGGGTGGTGTCGAATCAGGCGGTGCCCTTATTGGCAGGTTCAATTGGGTTGCAGCGAATTGTCGATGAAATGAATCGTCATGCCAGTGCGGGGGTGGCCATACAATCTTTGCGTACGGGTGACATTATTTATCAACAGCATGCCAATCAATTTTTCTCACCTGCTAGCAACATGAAAGTGATCACGGCTTTTGCGGCATTGAAATTTTTAGGCCCGAATTTTGTTTATCACACACGGTTAATGACAGAGCAGCAAGCAAGAATTAATCAAGGTGTATTGGAGGGAAATCTTTATTTACAGTATTCGGGTGATCCCACGTTGCAGTTATCGGATATTAATGCCTTATTTTCTCAACTCACCGCGCGTGGTATTTATGCTATTCGGGGTCAGTTAATGGTGGATGCATCGCGTTATGCAGACGAGGGTATTCCGCCAGGTACGGAGCAACATGATCAAGCGTATTGTTATGGTGCGCCTGTGTCCACAGCCATCATTAATCAAAATTGCCTTTCATTTAAAATGTATCCGGGTAAGACGGGTGAAAAAGCACGTTTAGAATTTCCCTATGGTGTGCCTCTGACGGTGAGCAACCAAGTGGTGACGCGTGCAACACACTATTGTCATTATTCCTTTAAACCGCAGCCGGGCGGCACTTATGCTTTGTCGGGCAGTATTCGTGCGCATGCCTCTCCTGTTGCCTTTACGGTGACGATCTCACCTGGTAGCCATTATGGTGAATCGGCTGCAGCGACTTTGCTTGCACGCAATGGAATACGTGTGATGGGAGAATCATTGCCTGCGGTGACTGAGTCGAACATGCAGCTGATTGCAGATGCGCATTCTGCTCCTTTATCTGTTTTAGTCGTGGACATGATGAAGCATTCCAATAACATGATTGCGAATGCGTTATTTAAAACGATAGGTGCGCTTTACCATCAAACGTCTGCTAATTGGGAAAACAGCAGCACCGCGGTGGTGGCGATATTAAAGAGCAGTGGTGTGGATGTGGCGGGCATGCATATTTTAGACGGAGCAGGGTTGTCTCGCGACAACCGTGTGACACCCATGCAATTGTTGCAAGTATTGGCGGCGGCTTATCATGATCCCAATGTGTCGCCCAGTTATTTGCAAGCCCTGCCCATTGGTGGATTAGACGGTACACTGCGCCATCGTTTAGGTACACGCGATGTGATTGGCAAAGTGCAAGCTAAAACAGGCACTATGCATGATGTGTCTTCCTTGTCAGGGTATGTTGAAGGTAACAGTGGTGAAATTTTAACGTTTTCTATTATCGTCAATGATTTTAATGGAGGTATTTATTTCTATCATGCCTTGCAGGATAAGTTGTGTCGTGTGATGCGTGTGAGTTATTAAATTATACCCTCGTTGCATTAATAGGATATCCTGCTTCCAGTGAAGTTAAGCTTGTTAAAATCGCAAGTGAGTGGGAGGAAATGAACCAATGGAATGGCATTCATTAACACCTCAAGTGATTGCCAGTGATGTGGGCGACGGGGATCGGCGCAGATGTGATGAAAAGATTAGCCGCACCCATGGTTGGGGGTATTCTTTCAGCAATGTTGCTCACGCTATTTGTTGTGCCCTCCATTTATCTTATATGGAAACAAAGGGAATAATTTATTGATGAAAATTACTTTTCTGGGTGGAACAGAAACAGTCACAGGATCAAAATATCTATTATCATTTGAAGATAATAAAACGGTTCTCATTGATTGTGGTCTTTTTCAAGGTTATAAAGAATTAAGATTGCGTAATTGGAATCCGCTTCCTTTTGATCCAAAAAATCTGAGTGCAGTGGTGCTGACTCATGCACATATTGATCATTCAGGTTACCTACCCTTGCTAGTAAAAAATGGATTTAACGGGCCTATTTATAGCTCAAAGGGAACAAAGGAGTTATGTGAAATTTTATTGCCAGACAGTGCGCATATACAAGAAGAAGATGCAAAACAGGCAAATAAATATGGTTATTCAAAGCATAAGCCCGCGCTGCCGCTTTATACGATCAGCGATGCTGAAAAAGCATTAAAACTTTTCAAGCCAATAGCTTATGGTACGAAAACAACTTTGTTTGACAATACTTATTTCCAATTGATTCGATCAGGACACATTATTGGCTCTTCTTTTGTGAAACTTAATCATCAAGATAAATCTATTTTGTTTTCAGGGGATATAGGTAGGATGAAAGATCCGGTTATGAACACACCTACCTTCATTCAACAAACTGATTATTTGGTGCTTGAATCTACTTATGGTGATCGAAACCATGAAAAAGAACATCCGAAAATTTTATTAAAAAACATTATCAATCAAACATTAAGCCGGGGAGGGTCTATCATTATTCCCGCTTTTGCGGTAGGACGTACACAGAGTATTTTGCATTATCTTGCAGAATTAAGAAGTGAGAATGAAATACCTAATATTCCTATCTTTTTAGATAGTCCTATGGCCATCAATGCAACGAAAGTTTTATGTAGAAACAGAGGTGATCATCATTTGAATGAAACGCAATGCAGAGAATTATGCGAAGCCGCAACTTATATAAATACGTTTCAGGAATCTATGGCCCTTGATATGCAAAAATCGCCTAAAATAATTATTTCTGCCAGTGGAATGGCGACGGGCGGTCGTGTTTTATTTCATTTGAAAGCCTATGCAGTTGATGCAAGAAATACTATTTTATTTGCCGGCTTCCAAGCGGGTGGCACACGGGGTGCTGCCATGTTAAAGGGTGCAACGGAAATTAAAATTCATGGCCAAAGGATACCTCTTCGCGCTCATGTCGAAGTTGTTGGCAATACCTCTGCGCATGCAGATTCCGAAGAAATACTGACTTGGTTAAAACACTTTGATGCTCCACCCAAAAAAACATTTATCACGCACGGTGAACCCAAGGCATCTTTAGCACTACAAAATAAAATTGAAACGGTGCTCGGTTGGAATTGCATGGTTCCGCATTATGAACAAACAGAGTTGCTGGTATGAGTGAAAATTACGCCAGCTTAAAATTAAGATACTTAGGCATTGATACGTATAAAGATCCGATTATTTACATGCGCGAAGATTGTCATATCTGTAAATCAGAAGGATTTGAAGCGCAGGCGCGAGTCAGGGTTACTTTAAATGATCGCTCAATCGTTGCCACGCTTAATACCATTGAAACTGACTTATTAAAACATAATGAAGCGAGTCTCTCATGCTATGCCTGGGAGTTGTTGTCAGCAAAAGAGGGTGCGGAAATTTCTATTACTCATCCAAAACCACTTGAATCATTAAATTATATACGCTCCAAAATTTATGGCCATGAACTAAAAGCTGAAGAAACAAAAAGTATCATTGAGGATATTGTCGCGGGGCAACTCTCCGATATCAATATCGCCATGTTTATTGCTGCTAGCGCGGGCAACAATCTAACGCAAAAGGAAGTGTTTGATCTCACGACGGCAATGGTCAACACGGGTCAGCGCCTTACCTGGCCATCTAATTTTATTGTCGATAAACATTGTGTCGGCGGGTTGCCGGGCAATCGAACAACCCCCATTCTGGTGGCCATTGTCGCGGCTTTTGGGTTGATCATTCCTAAAACCTCATCAAGAGCTATCACGTCGCCATCCGGTACGGCGGATACGATGGAGGTGTTTGCCCCGGTTAATTTAGATATCCCCAGGCTCAAAAAAGTGGTTGAACAAGAAAATGGCTGTATTGTCTGGGGAGGATCGGTGGCGCTGAGTCCTGCGGATGACTTACTTATCCGTATCGAAAAAACAGCAGATTTAGATAGCGAAGGACAAATGGTGGCTTCGATCTTATCGAAAAAAATTGCTGCGGGTTCAAATCACCTTGTCATTGATATGCCTATTGGTACGACTGCCAAAGTCAGATCCATTGCACGTGCGGAATTTCTTAAAAAATTTTTATGCTCGATCGCCAAGCAATTTAATATCATTGCAAAAATAATTTTTACCGATGGTGCGCAACCGGTTGGAAGGGGTATCGGACCTGCACTCGAGGCACGTGACATATTGGCCGTGTTGACTTGTGATAAAAATGCGCCACAAGATTTGCGAGAACGTGCATTAATCCTTGCGGGTGAAGTAATAGAGTTCTCACCTAATGTGTCTCCTGGGCAAGGAAAAATAATGGCGACCCATCTTCTTGATAGCGGGAAAGCGTTTGAAAAATTCCAAGCTATTTGTCTGGCACAAGGGGGTATGCGTGAGATTCCAATCGCGCCCTATGTCCACTCTGTCGATTCCATTAAGTCTGGCCAGATTATTAATATTGATAATCGCCATATCGCACGCGTGGCTAAATTAGCCGGCGCACCTAACTCTAAATCTGCTGGCGTTGATTTATTAACACCGCTAGGGACGATCGTTGAAAAAAATCAGCCACTTTTTGAAATACATTCACAAACCAAAAGTGAATTAAATTATGCGCTTGATTTTCTTAAACAAGGACATGATATTTTTCAAATAGAGGAAAATTCATGAAAAAAACGCCAATTATTTTTCCTTTGTTTGGTTATGATGACTTAGTCAATAAAATGAATGAAAGCTTAGGTGTTGAAGTTGGAAAAATCAATTTACATCAATTTCCTGACGAAGAAACTGTTGTTACTATTCATTCCAATGTGAGTAAACGCGACGTAATATTTGTTGCGAGTTTAGATAAGCCCAATACAAAAATATTACCACTCCTGTTTTCTGCAGACACGGCCCGAAAGTTAGGGGCATCAAAAATCATCTTGATTTCACCTTACCTTGCTTATATGCGCCAAGATAAACAATTTGAACCAGGACAAGGGATTACTTCTGACTATTTTGCGAAACTTATTTCGATTTATTTTGATGGTTTAATCACGGTTGATCCCCATCTCCATCGATGGCACTCATTAAATGATATTTACGCCATACCTACAAAAATCTTGCATGAAACGGGAGGTATTGCTCATTGGATCAAACAGAATGTTATCAACCCCATTCTTATAGGCCCTGATGTTGAAAGCATGCAATGGGTAAGTGAAATTGCAAAAAAATCAGAGGCGCCTTTCCTTATTTTAACTAAAACCAGAAAGGGAGATCGTTCCGTTGAAATAAGCATTCCTAATATTGAACGCTATCAGCAATCTACCCCCGTTTTGATTGATGATATTATTTCAACCGGTGTGACAATGATTGAAACCGTACGACATTTGCGGTCACTCAATCGTAAGCCGGTTGTTTGCATCGCTGTTCATGCTGTCTTTGCTAATCATGCCTATCAAGATTTACTTCAAGCCGGTGCTGGTAAAATTGTTACGTGTAATACTATTATCCATCCTTCAAATACCATCGACGTAACAAATTTGATAAGTGACAGCATCAAAGAGATGATAAAGGTGTCGTGAATATTTACCAAAAAAAAGGGGCGTTAATTAACGCCCCTTTTTTTGTTTTGCGAGAAAGACTAACCGTTATTTCTGTCGGAACCTTCCAGTTTTTCCTTTAACAATTCACCCAGGGTGGTAGAGGGGGCTTCTTGTGGTTTGTATTCCACATCGCCTTCATCATCACCCTCTTTATCTTTCAATCGAGCTGAAAGAATGAGTGCACGTGTTTTGCGTTCGATACCCATGAACTTGAGGTCGAGTTCGTCACCTATTTTTAAGTAGATTTGAAGATCTTCCACTTTGTCTTTTGAGTAGTCGGCTGCTTTGAGTTGGCCTTCCACGCCTTCTGTTAACTCAATAATGGCACGTTTTGCTTCTATCTCTTTCACTTTGCCCTTCACAATGGAACCCTTAGGGTTATTTGCGATGAAGTTAGATAAAAGATCTTGCGCCAATTGTTTGATGCCCAGTGAGATACGTTCTCTTTCAGGATCCACGGCCAGTACGACGGCTTCAACTTCGTCGCCTTTTTTGTATTTGCGAACGGCTTCTTCGCCAGACTCAGTCCAGGAAATATCAGAGAGATGAACGAGGCCATCAATGCCACCATCCAAGCCAATGAAGATACCAAAGTCAGTGATGGATTTAATTTTCCCACTGATTTTGTCATTTTTATTATGGATAGCAGAGAAAGCTTCCCAAGGATTCGCGATGCATTGTTTGACACCCAAAGAAATACGACGACGTTCTTCGTCAATTTCCAATATCATCACATCTGTTTCTTGGCCTAGTTGAACCACTTTGTTGGGGTTGATGTTTTTGTTGGTCCAATCCATTTCAGAGACGTGAACCAAACCTTCTACCCCATTTTCGATTTCAACAAAGCAGCCGTAGTCAGTGATGTTGGTGACTTTGCCGCGTAAGCGAGCGCCTTTAGGATAACGGCGAGCCAAGTCAGACCAAGGATCATCGCCCAATTGTTTTAATCCTAAGGAAACACGTGAACGATCACGATCAAATTTCAAGACTTTAACGCGAATTTCATCACCCACGCTCACAATCTCGCTAGGATGTTTGACGCGTTTCCATGACATGTCAGTAATATGCAGCAAGCCATCCACGCCACCTAAGTCTACGAAAGCACCGTAGTCAGTGAGGTTTTTAACGATACCTTTAACTTCTTGACCTTCTTGAATATTTTCAAGTAAGGCGCTGCGTTCTGCAGAGCTTTCTGATTCAATCACTGCACGACGAGAGACGACCACGTTATTGCGTTTAGGATCAAGTTTAATGACTTTGAATTCAATTTCTTTGCCTTCAATATGGCTGGTGTCGCGCACAGGGCGTACATCCACCAGTGAACCAGGCAAGAATGCACGGATAGAGCCGATTTCAACAGTGAAACCGCCTTTTACCTTACCACTGACCAAGCCTTTAATGAGGCCGCTTTGTTCATGTACCTTGGCAAGTTGGGTCCAAGCTTCGGAGCGTTTTGCTTTTTCACGTGATAAACGTGTTTCCCCAAACCCATCTTCAACCGCATCCAGCGCTAAATCTACTTCATCACCCAATGCCACTTCGAGTTGATGATGATCATCATAAAATTGCTCGATAGGGATGATGCCTTCAGACTTGAGGCCAGCGCTGACCGTGACATAGTCAGAGGTAATGTTGATGACCTTCCCACGCACAATGGCGCCTGGGCGCATTTCAACGTGGGCTAAACTTTCTTCCAATAACTGTACAAAGCTCTCGCTCATAAAGACCTTTTAATAAGCCTTCACTTCAAAAGAAGGAAGGACCGGTGAGTGGTTGAACAATGTTGTGTACCCTTTGAGATAGGGCACGCAACGCCTAAAGGCGGGGATTATACCTGAGTTAAACTCCTTCTTCATCTATTTTGGGTGAGAAATTTGGGCAAAGTTTGCAAAATTTGTTTAAAAACTTCATCAATGTTTAGGTGGGTGGTGTCAATGATAAGGGCGTCAGCGGCGGGTTTGAGGGGGGCGATGGCGCGTTGCCTATCACGATCATCACGCTGTTGCAGTTCGGTTTGAATCGTTGTTAAGTCAGTCAACACACCTTTGTCCTGCAGTTGTTTGTGACGACGGCGTGCACGTTCTTCGGGTGAGGCATCAAGAAAGAGTTTCAATGTGGCATCAGGAAAAATAACGGTGCCCATGTCGCGACCATCCGTGACCAAGCCGGGCGCTTGTCTGAAGGCGCGTTGGCGATCAATTAAAGCCTGTCGAACGGCAGGTAGTGCAGAGAGCGTAGAGGCATCATTGCCACATTTTTCGGTACGGATGGCGTGAGTGACGTCTTGATTATCCAAAAAGATCAGGGGATGGGCGCCACGTTGGTTAACGACAAATTTAACGGGCAAGTGTTGTGCAAGATGAGCCAAAGCAGGTTCATCTGTTAAATGAATAGTGTGTTGAGTGGCAGCCAATGCCAGTACACGATAGAGGGCGCCACTGTCGAGAAAATGCCAGTGAAGGTGTTGGGCCAAGCGTTGGCTGAGGGTGCCTTTGCCTGTGCCGCTGGGGCCATCTAAGGTGATAACGGGAATGGATGACATGAGAGAGGTATGTAGTTCTAGTGAAGGCCACATCCTAGCAAATTAGCGAGTTTATGCAACAGAGAAATGAACTTTCCCCTGCGCAACGCAGGGGAAAGCAGAAGGTGTTTAGAGTAAGCCGCAGCCTCTTTTGGAAGGGCGGGAGAGGCGCAAGTCACCAATGCCGTTGTTGCTTCTCACTTTTACATCAGCTTGACTGACGGGGCCGTGTCCGCCTTTGTTTCGTCTTTGTGTTGGAGTTGAGGAGGATTCATTATCGCTATCACTGTCTTGTGATAAAGCGCCATACTGTTTGCTTTTTCTCTCAGAATTTTTAGCTTGGCTGTTTCCAAAAGTGGTAGTTGGAACTCGGGAGGGAGAGGTGGCAGAAGAATTTGCGACAGCTGTGGGAACTTGCGTTGCGTTAACGTCCTTGAATTCACCCCCTGTCAAGGGCTTGTGGCTTTTATCGTCAGCTGGAGGGATCGTAATTTTAGGTGTGGTGGGTCTTCGAAACATAAGTAAATTCTCTTGTGTGGGTGAACAAGGGGTTATTAAATCAAAGTAACATTAAGATTATATTAAAATTTTACGCATATTTTTTTGCAAATGTTTTCATGAAATTTGCCAAGGCTTGAGTGGCTTCTAGAGTCACTGCATTATAGAGGCTGGCGCGGATGCCGCCTGATAATTTATGCCCCCTGAGGTTGGCTAGGTTATGTTGAAAGGCTTCTGAAACAAAGGTTTTTTCCAGTTCAGGAGAGGGTAGGAAAAAAGGAATATTCATCTTTGAGCGTGTAGGAACTTGAATGGGATTTTTGTAAAATCCTTCGCTTTCATCAATGATGTGGTAAATCAATTCTGCTTTTTTTGAATTTATTTTTTTTATTTCTTCAAGTCCGCCTTGTTCTTTAATCCAGTCAAACACTAAACCCGCGAGATACCAAGCAAAAACAGGGGGGGTGTTGAAAAGAGATTTTGCTTTGTCATGGGTTTGATAATTCCAAAGCGTGGGGGTAAAGGGGAGGGCGTGGCCTAAGAGATCATCGCGGATAATGACAATCGTCAATCCAGCAGCGCTGATATTTTTTTGTGCCCCTGCGTAAATCAAACCAAAACGACTGACGTCAAGCGGTTCACTTAATAGGCTCGATGTCATGTCTGCCACAAGAGGGACCTCTGTCTCTGGAATAAAGGGAAAGGCTAAGCCGCCGATGGTTTCATTGCTGGTGTAATGTAAATAAGCGGCGTCGTTGTTGCAGGTCCATGCTGAGGGAGAGGGGATATCCGTGTAATGGGAGGCGGCGCTTGAAGCGGCAATATTGATTTTGCCATAACGTTGGGCTTCGGTGATGGCTTTTCGAGACCAGACGCCCGTGTCGATGTAATCGGCGCCTAAGTGTTTGTTGAGCGAAAGTAAGTTGAGAGGCACCATGCCAAATTGTGATTGTCCTCCGCCTGCTAAAAATAAAACGCGGTAATTTTCGGGGATGTGAAGTAAAGCTCGCAGATCTTGTTCTGTTTTTTCAGCGACTTGTTGCATAAATTCAGGTGTGCGGTGGCCAATTTCTAAAATTGACATGCCGGTGTCATGCCAATTTAATAATTCAGCCTGTGCTTTTTTTAGGACAGCTTCGGGTAGGGCGGCAGGACCCGCGCCAAAATTATAAAGACGAGACATAAAAAGGCCTTTGTTTGATAAGCGTTGAGGTGCTGTTTGAATCTCCGGCCTAAAGGCCGGAGTAGGTTGGATGGCGTTATATACCCCTCGTACCTGAAGATACTGGTTTTTGAGTTTGTCTTTTCCGCAAGGTAAAACTTTCTCTCGCTCGCAATAGAGTAGACTATTACTCGTTCGAGAAAGCATTTTACCTTGCAAAAAATACTTCCTCAAAAACCAGTCCCTTCATGCACAAGGGGTATATTAACACCTCACTTTTTATTTTGCATGGACTGATAACTTAAATGCATTTGATATTCACCGACGATGTAACCAATGCGTAAGATATCCGAGGTAGGAAGTTTATTCAGGAGGGATCGATCATTAAAAAGTTCAAGCGGATTTTTATGAAAAACCTTGCCAGAACAAAGATTTTTTAAACGAATCATGACGCCCGCAAGATGAGATTCCTGAAAGTCTTGCCCAATAATTTTATATGTTTTTCTCATGGTTATTCCCGTTATTGTTTGTTTTTAAATAAATAAAGGCGAATCTGCCTGCGGGAGAATATAGCCTCGGCTTGCAATAAAAGCAACTATGGGTTAAATTTAATTTTTAATTTAAAAAGAATGAAAATGAAAAAAATAGCGGATAGAAAATCATTGGCCTTCGCTTTTTCTGAAAGATTGGTGTCTCTTCTTAAACAAAAAGGATTTCAATCTCATACAGCGGTATCTGGGGTAAAAATAAAAATTTTATCTGAAAAACTCGATTGTTCAGTGCAAATTGCAAGGCGTTATACCTTAGGCGAAGCCTTGCCCGAGCCTGAGCAATTATTAAAAATGGCACAATGGTTAGAGGTGTCACCCGGCTGGCTCTTGTTTGGTGAAGAAAAAATAAATAATAAGGGATTTGATGAGCGTTTGAATATAGACCCTGACTTATTACGTTATATTTTGATAAAAATGCAGCCTTTTTTTTCTAACACATCAGAGGTGGATGCGGTGGTTGAGTTTACGCTCGATCTTCTTTATGATGCCTCGCACTTAAAAACAACTAAAAATATGCTCCACAAAATGATTGATATGGCCATTCATTCTGCGGAGCGATTTCATAAGAAAAAAAGAAAAATAGCGTGAAACACCAGCCTTACGAATTAGCGAAAATTCATCCTGACGCTTTGTCTGCTTCGTTTCAACATCGAAAAGAATTATCTGATAAATTTCGAGATGTGTTGGGATTGATGTATTTGGATTATATTTCAATTGAAATTATCAATCCGGATGAGGAATTTATTTTTCTGTCCGCTTTTCCAGCCGTTAATTTTAATCTTATTTCTAATCATTTTTGGCCTTATGATGGCGCCATCTCGCCTTCTTTTTATAAACATCAAACTTTTATTCAGTGGGAGGAAGCCTATCATCCTGTTTTTTATCATGAATTAAAAAAAACAAAAGAAAGTGAGTTTGGTTTTTGTTGTGGGTTTAGTTTGGTCAGAAAGATCAATCAATTTTATTTGTTATATTCTTTCGCCACTAAAAATTCAGATAAAGAAATAAAAAATTTCTTTCATGAAAAAATAAATGATGTGTTAAAGATAGGGGATTATTGCTATAAGCTGATTCGACCGATCTATTTAAATTATTCTCCTGTGTATAGGCCGCCGATTATCACCCAATTTTATCCTTTTGTGAGCGGTGTGCCAAAAGAATCAGTTAATTTTTCTTCCCACCTTAAACTTGTTGTGAATAATGTATGAATTATCATCTTAATAAAAAAATTATTGTGTCTGCTGTATTGGGTAATGTATTTGAAGCTTATGATGCCACCTGCTTTCTTTTTCTTGCGCCTTTTGTCGCAAATTTCTTTTTTTCTCCTGATAGTGTGAATCATAATTTATTAAAAACACTGATGGTTTTTTTAGTGGGATTTTTAATAAGGCCCTTGGGAGGATTGGTGTTAGGCGGGGTGGCGGATATGTATGGGAGAAAAAAATCTTTAGTCTTATCAGTATTATTAGCCAGTGTGTTTACTTCGTTTATTATGCTTATCCCAGGCTATAAACAAATGGGAAGTTTGGCTACGTTTCTATTGATTTGTTGTCGTTTGGGGCAAAGTTTTGCAATGGGCGGCGAATACGTGACTTCCGTTGCATTTTTAATTGAACATGCGCCCCCAGAAGAAAAAGGGTATGCAGGCAGTTGGGCTGCTTTGGGTGCGAACACGGGGGTGTTGCTGGCTGCATTGAGCAGTGGCTTGGTCACCTATTTTATTTCACAGTCTATGATGCCTGTTTGGGCTTGGCGTATCCCCTTTTTATTTTCATTGATAGGTATCGCGGTGACGTATTGGATTCGTCGTTATGCGCTCGAAACCCTGGATTTTGTCTTAGATCATTCTTGTATAGAGCTGCGAAAAACACAGTTATTATGGCAGATAATAAAAGATTTTTTAGAAAAAGATAAAAAGAAATTAGCGATGATGGTAGGGTTGATTGGTTTGGTTTCCAGTTCCTATTATTTGGTTTTTACGTATGGTGTGTTGCATCAGTGTTTAATTAATCATATTGAAGTTGAAACAGTTTGGATCATGGTATTTTCATTGATGTTACTGATATTACTCTCACCGGTGATGGGTAAAATTTCAGATAGATGGGGTCGAGATAATGTTTTATTTTTTTCGAGTTTGTTTTTTTTGTGTTTGGTTTATCCCTATTTTTATTGTTTATCGTTTTCTTCTTTTGGGTGGGTTATTTTTTTTCAATGTTTAATTGCCATTCCTGCGGCAGGCTTATACAGCGTTATTTTGACGGTGATCGTTGAAATGATTCCTTTAAAAGCGCGTTGCTCGCTGGGCGGCAGTATTTATGGTGTGATCTCTGGATTGTTTGGGGGGGCTGCGCCACTTATCGCGGGCATGTTAATTCAATCGACGGGCAGCCCCCTTAGCCCCGCCTATTATCTTATTTTTTGTGGTTTGATGGGGGTGGCGGCCTCCGTGGCGCTGAGGATGCAGGTAAGAGAGGTATATTTTTATTTCTCAGGGTGATGTCTGCCTTCTTGTCCTGCAGTAGGGGGGGAAGGTGAATGAGTATGCTCACTAGATTTAGGTTCAGGTTTTAAATCGAGAAGTGGTTCGCGTCGTAAACGGCTTTCTTGTCGTAAACGTGCTTTGATGCGTTGGCCAATACTGGGCCTGGGCTTTTCTTCATTCGGGTCTTGGGCCCCCCGTAAACGTGCTTTGATACGTTCACCAATACCCTTCGCTTTTCTTATTTCTTCTTGTTTGGGAGCATGCGTAGGTTCTTGTGTTTTTCCTATGTCTGCCAAAATTTCCTTGAATTTGTCGTCTTTTTTCATAACCGCCCCCTGAGTAGACCCGCTAAGCTCAGTATAGACCATTTTATTGACATATGAGGGGGGGATTACGCCTGTTCTTCAGCCGTATCAACAATACGTTGAATTTGAATGAGTTTTTCGTCTTCAGCCGGGTTGATAAGGCGCACGCCTTGGGTATTTCGACCCACTACGGAAATTTCGTCAGCACGGGTGCGAATGAGGGTGCCCCGGTCGGTGATGAGCATCACTTCTTCGCCCGCAGTGATTTGGGTTGCCCCCACGACGTTGCCATTGCGTTCATTGACTTGAATGGAGATGACACCTTGCCCGCCTCGCCCCGTGAGACGATATTCTTCAATGGGGGTGCGTTTTCCGTATCCTTTTTCAGTGGCGGTGAGAATATCCCCTGTTTCTTGAGCAATGATGAGGGAAATCACTTTTTGATTTTCCTGTAATGCAATGCCGCGCACGCCTCGTGCAGTACGTCCCATGGGGCGTACTTTGGCTTCAGGGAAGCGGATGACTTTACCTGCGTTGCTAAAAATCATGACATCGCGTTGGCCATCCGTGAGGGCCACGCCGACCAGGCGGTCGCCTTCATCTAATTCAAGCGCAATGATGCCATTGGCGCGTGGGCGCGAGAAGTTATCTAAGCTGACTTTTTTCACGACGCCTGCTTCGGTGGCCATGAAGACATATTGGTCTTCACGGTATTCTTTGACCGGTAAAATGGCGTTAATACGCTCATCTGAGGCCAGGGGGAGCAAGTTAACGATGGGTTTGCCCCGCGCAATGCGGCTGGCTTGAGGGACTTGATAAGATTTCAGCCAATATACTTTGCCGTGGTTAGAAAAGCAGAGGATGGTGTCATGCGTGTGCGCAATAATAAGTTGTTCAATAAAGTCTTCATCTTTCATGCTAGTGGCCGTTTTGCCTTTACCGCCACGACGCTGTGCTTGGTACAAGTTCAAGGATTGTGATTTTGCATAACCTTCGTGTGACAGCGTGATCACGACTTCTTCAGGGGTAATGAGATCTTCAAGTGAAAGGTCTTCTTGTGTT
>JACREE010000079.1 GCA_016218405.1 Gammaproteobacteria bacterium | reverse complement strand
TTTGATGAAATGAAATCGGCTTGCAAAAAATTCTTCATCGAAGTGAATCTTAAAAAACATCAAGAAAGTTTGGAAACTCTTTTGGCAGAGAATTTTCAAATTATTGGTGCAGTATAAAAACCGGGATTTTCATCTGTTATGACTATATACTTCACGCGCCAGAGTTTTCGATTTTTTGGCATCCCAATCAGGGCTCATCTCAACTGTTAAAAAATGTTTGCATATGAATAACTATGCGCACATTTTTTAACAGTCAATCTGAACCCTGCTTGAGCGCTAAAAAACCGAAAACTCAGGCGCGTGAAGTATAGCTCCCACTCAAGTACAATAACCTTACTTTTTTCTTGAACCCCCCGTCCCTCATGCAACAAAATGGTCAACTCTTTATCGTACCCACCCCCATCGGAAATCTGGGTGATTTTTCTTCACGTGCTATTCAAACACTGCAAACAGTTGATCTTATCGCGGCCGAAGACACACGTCATAGCCAACGATTATTACACCACTTCCAGATTAGTAAACCCTTGATTTCGCTGCATGAACATAATGAAAGCAAGCACACCCACAAAATAATTGCTTTACTGCAAGAAGGAAAATCCATCGCGTTACTCAGTGACGCAGGCACCCCCCTCATCAGCGATCCCGGCCAAACCCTCGTTGCGCAAGCACACTTAGCCCAAATAAAAGTGGTGCCCCTTCCCGGCCCTTGCGCCGCCATTACCGCACTCAGTGCTGCAGGGTTTGAATGTACCGAATTTACCTTTATTGGTTTTTTACCTGCAAAATCTTCTCAACGCCTCAGCAAACTCAAGGCTTTATCCAGCGAATTTCGCACTTTAATTTTTTATGAAACACCACACCGCATTGTGGCCACACTGGAAGACATGAGAACGGTTTTGGGTGACACACGACGTGTGTGTTTTGCACGCGAATTAACAAAATTTTATGAAACTATTTGTGTTCGCACTTTAGGTGAATTAACGGAATGGGTACAACAAAACAGCACACAGCAGCAAGGTGAATACGTACTTATCTTGGAAGGCAAACCCGAAGAGAAACAAATTTCTTCTGTGGCTGAACATGAAACACTACTGGGCCTCTTACTCACAGAGCTCCCCATCAAAAAAGCCGTGCAACTCGCCACGCAACTGACTGGCGCCAGAAAAAATGCACTCTACGATCTGGCATTATCTCTCACACAAAAGAAACACACGCCCTAATTTTACCACCATCGAGAACAACACGACTCTCTATCCGAGCGCCGCTGTTCATCAAGAAGCAGGAGCGGCACAGGCTCTTCTTTCGATGCAGAAGCAGGTGCGGAAGTAGAATCAGCATGAAGCAATAACGGCTCATCATCCTTTCTTTTCTCTCGGCGAAAAAATCCCACACTAGGCACAAAAGAAGGCAAAGCCACATCACTACCCGCTGCATGAGCAGCATCGGACACACAAGCAGCAAGCATCGCGCCTGCTTCCAACAGCGCCGCCACCGTCGTATTTTTTGAAACGGCCGCTTTAATAGCCCGCTCTTCGGCGCAATCCGCAGCACAATGGCTTGCTTCAACCGCCTCCGTAACAGCACAAATAACTTCATCACTCATCATCCCTCTACCCAACCGAGCAAGCATCTTCGCTTGCTCGGTAAAAGTCGTGGCGGCACTGACAACAGCTGCCGCCGCAACACCCGCTGTTTCCGCACCCAGACAAGCATCATACCATTGCTGATCCGCCACATGAGTAGAAACAGAGACAGCCGTCTGCTCAGCCATCTCTTTAAAAGAATTAACCACACGCGCAGCAACGTTCGCAGCCTCAAAAGCACTCACAGCAAGCTCATCAGGCGGCGCTTCCGCTTCCTCGCAGGTGCCCAGCGCTTGAGGTCGTAAAACGCCTTTTTCTAGAGACCAAAAAATATCAAACACATCATCAAGCCATGCTTCCCACGAATTAACTTCTGCATCCGTCAACAACTTCCAACTCTTTGCAAACTCAAAACACAGCGGCAGCAAAGGCAAATAATGGCTGTACATGTCAAACAATTCATCTTCCTGGACTCTTCTTTTCATTTTTTCATGAACTCGCCTACATACCTCATCACGCCAAGCAATCGCTTGCCTATACTCAGACTCACTTAAATTTGATGCAACCAGCATAACGGCAATGGAAGCTTTTATTTCAACCTTGTTTACAGACACTCGAAAATCTACCTCTTCCTCACTCATGGAGAAAGCCCAGTCAAAACAAGCGTAAAACACCTTCAAAACATTATCCGTGTCAATTTCACCCCCTATCCTTTCCAAGAATTCAGGCTTCGTTTTAAGTTGAGCCAACAACAAAATAGCTAACTCGAGCACACAGGCTGTGTCAGAAATATTTAATTTATATAAATTAGATAGCCTGTCCTTTAAAAACATCTTTAACGCACTTTCATTTAATTTTATTTCACTCAACACGTCCTGTACTTTTCCAGCCAAAAAATCAATTTTTTCTTTCTCATAGAGGGTTACTGCCTCTCTCCAAATTAGAGTACTTTGCAAAATTCTAGGATTCAATTTTTCAATAAAATTTATAAAATATTGTTTTGCAAAATCTATTTCTAAAGACAAATCATAAACATAATCGCCTCTTACACTTTCCGCCTCTTCAAACAAAGCCTCTTCCAATCTTGTCAAAGAATGTGATTCATCATACATCCTTATCTCCACGCAAACATTTTCTATTGCTTGCGCTGTTTCTCGAAGTTGTCTTTCATGTCTTTTTGCCGCTTGTCTCGTGGCCACTGCTTCACCCCCCTGAGAATGAGCGTCAAAACGAGCCATCTCAGCACGCAAAAACAATAGCCCTTCGCAAAGTTTGCCTCGTCGCTGAACCAACTCCATCTGCTTTCCCAACAGTGATGCTAATACGTTAAACTCTGAAGGCATAAACACGCTCCTATGGCGACTGTGTTGGTGAAAGTGAAGAAAGAACAAACTCTTCCAAATTCAGCGAGGAAGGACACTGGGGAGGCAATGACGACTGAAGACTCTCTTCAGGATCAAACCGGATGGACACATGCCTCCTGACTCTAAAAAACTGAAAAATGGGGGATCCGCCTTCACAACCTGCCGACATCGGTGAGTGTTCAGCTTCCTCTCTGCTCGTACTGGCAACAGCACTCAGCACACTCTCTTTTTCAACAGGGGGTGTAGTAATAGATCGGAAAAAAACAGCTAACTGATCTACCCGGCTCATATAAGGAGAAAAATTTGGTGCCTCAGGAGAAATAGTTTGCAGAATACGAATAATGTTCCATGCCATCTCTTCCTCACGAGAAATAACAAAGGATCTGGCTGTAAGCAGGCTAGCCACATCGGTATTAAAGGTTTCTCGCGTAGCTAAAAGGACTTTTTCAACAACCCCCGCGGCGGCAGTCGCCCTATCGGCAACGCGCTTCATCGCTTCTATTACGCAAAGCCTAGCCATTGATACAAGCTCAGTGGCAGCAGAAACCTCAGCAAGATCATGACCCGCCGTATGATCAGCAACATGAGCAGAAACAACATCTGCATAGGCTGCCATCGTTATGCCAGCACCGGCAACCGTTGTCTCTATTATTCTCAGCGTTTCTGCTGCCAAGCAAACCTCACGAAGATTAAGCGGGTCACTGGATGTACCCAACCTATGCAATTTATTATATGTCTGCCTGGATAACTCTTCAGAAAAATAGTTAATCATACGCAATCCAGAAAAAATCGAATCGCATGCAGAAACAAGCTGTTTTTCCGCAGAAGAAGGCCTTAACGAACTCTCCGCATACCAAGTTTTTCTGTCTAATGCATCGTATATTTCCAATGCTTCTTGGAACCAAGCGGGCAATCTCCGCGCGCAATCAAGACTAATCATCCCCAAATTCAAAAAAGGTCCATGCATTCTTAAAAAAGAATTTTCTTCAAAATTCACCCTCATTTTCTCAGAAAATCGTTTAAAAATTTCAACACGCCAGGCAACAGACTGGTCTTCAATCGCGTTATCCAACCAAAAAGAGGGGGTGGCTGTATCTCCATCTAACACCTTCATCAAACTCCTTCGCACGACCATCCGAGCAAAACCATCTTTTTCAATCTTAAAATTTTCTTTCCATCCCCGTTCGTTAATTCTATCATCCACCATCATGGTATGACTGAGATAAAAACAGGCCAATAACAAGCCCATCACATTATTACCATTAACTTGCCCCCCTATCTGACTCAAATACACGGGATTTTTTTTAAGGTAAGCCAAAAATAAAATACTATTTTCCAGCACACAGCTTTTACCCAAAACAGATTCCCGTTTAAGCAAGTCAACACACGCCATCAGCAGCTTCTTCAGCAAGTTTTTTTTTGATTTTTCGCTCTCAATGAATCCGAGCTCCCATACAGAATTACTCAGTTTAAAAAAATACGGAGAAAAAGAAAGAGAAACATCAAAAGAATCCACTTGCTCACATAATCGTTCAAACAAAAAATTAACCTCTTCTTCCATATAAGCAGTCCTCAACCTTGCCCACGTTTTATCTTCATAAAACGAAGGAGGATGTATTTTTTCATTCATTTCAAAAAAATATTGTCCTGCCAACTTTATTTTATTCTGCAAGTCATCAGGAGCGCCACGCTCAAATTCATTAACAGAAATAGAAAGAAAGTTTTTTTCAAACACATCGGATATAGCCAATAATTCTTTTTCTAAACTTGTCAAAGCAGTGGATTCAGACTGTTTTTTTATCTCAGAAAATACGCTCGTTAATTCTTTATCTATTTCTTGAATCTGAAATTTTTGTTCTTTAATGACACTTCGCTCTGAAGGAAGAATCAAAAGAGTAGCGATCGATAACAGCTGAGTGCGCAAACTCTCACACAGTGCTACCTGCCGCTGAATCAATCTAAACTGCGTCTCAAATAGCGCAGCCAAAACATCAGATTCCTTAGACATAAGCACAACCCTCTCCACTTTTAACCCGATTTTTCATCTGGAATAATCACGCGACCTTGACGCGCTCACCTCTTTAATCTCATCAAGTGGCGTTTCTGGCACACACTCAGAAGAATCTCTACTAAAAGAAAAACGGGAAGAAAAACTTGCGACAGAGTCACTTCTTCTCGTATCAAACGTAGTAGGTGTATCCGCCACATAATCACACTCGGATACAGCCGGAGAAGGCGGACGAGAAGAGACAGGAATACAACGTAAACGCAAAGGTGTTCCCAGTAAGGGTGATAAATCTAGACTTTCTTCCCTCTCAGAAGAGCGGGGATCAGTCGCCGGCACACTTTCCGCAACGCATGAACGTTTAGGTAATGAATCAAAATTTATGGCCGACAAACAATAGGGCGTCAGACTCGCAGATGATTCAGGGTCAGATGATGTAATACGACGTTTCAACATAAAAAATCCTCATTAATAATAAAATTTTAAGAACGACAACACTGCCGACGCGAAGGGGATTCCTCCAAAAACTCAAACGGCGTGAGCACATTAACGCTTTCTACTGTAGGCAATAACAACGACCATACATTTAAGGCGGGTGTTGGAACAGTTTGCAATTGATTCGCGTCTGATTGCAGCTTGGCAGGAGAAGCAAAAAAACCCAAGGCCTGAATTGGACGTTTCTCACCTCTCTCATTCCCTTTTTCTTTTTCTCTATCTGCAACAACAGCAGGTTCCGCAACAGCCGTTGCTACAACACCTTGCACAACAGAAGCACTGGAGGGCGGCTGCACCAACCTCACTGCGGCGGCTTCAACAACAGGTGGGTTGGCATACCTCAGATTAACAGGCGGCGGCGGTGGCACCGTCATCACAGCTGAAGCACTCTTGCCAACACCACCCGCATTTATTATTTTTTTCCCAACAAACACCCTTGTTCTTGCAGCACTTAAGATCTCTGCCTCAAGTTTGATTTTACCCATTCCAATACCACGACCACTCAGCATCACAGAATAAAATTCCGCTCTACGTCTCAACAACTTTGACTCCACTTTTTTTGTACCAGCCAACGTATTCCATCGTTCATAACAAAGTTCCCCCAAGTTTAAAAAAGTGTAACCAAAGAAAGTAGGATCTTTTTCTATTTTTTCTCGCCTACCCACAGGGAACTGTTTATCTACTTCATCCGACAAAATGATCGCTTGATTTAGATCCGTTTCGCTTAGCCAGAAAGAATTTTCCTCTGCCGTCTTTATTATAGAAACTCGCAACAAACCTTGATCAAGTTTCTTAATTTTATCGCTCAATTTGAAAAACAAAGTCCAAGATCGACAGTACACAGGCACATCATCAAGAAAACTATACGCATGAAGCAAACACGCCAACAACAATCCAGACACATTGCCCCAATCTATTCGCCCCCCCACTTCATTCAACCAAGCTTGTTCCTTCTTGATTTTCACCAACAAGACAACCGCCATTTCCAATATATAATTTTTATTTGGCAACCCGGTTATTTCTAAAAACTTCACACAACGCAGTAAAAACTGCTTCAACAATATCCGTTTATCATTTAAATCTGCGTTGTTTAACGGAACAAATTCCCAACCCATCATTTGCAACCAATCAGGATAAGGTTTATCAGACAAACCACTCGACCCATCCAACAATGCCACGACCTTATCAAATAAAAAATTAACTTTTTTCACTTGATAAACACACTTTGCCTCTTCCCATACATCCCCTTGAAGAAATGCGATGGAAATCAAATTTTCTGCTACGCAAGAAAAGTATTCATAAACAAACGCAAGCTCTTCCTCTGGTTGAACAATCCTAAATGCCACATTCACAGGCACCTCTCTCGGGGGCAATCTTCCAAACACCCTAGCGAAGGTCGCGGCGAAAGACATTCCACCCGAAATCCGTTCATTGACCCACCCCCCCACTTGAGATAATGGCCTTATCAACATTCTTACAGCTGTTTCATTATTCGCGCGTGTTTCGTTGAGCACGCCAACCGCCTCACGAGTCGATTCACAAGCTTCATCATTTGATTCAAGCACTTCATCAATCGACTCACACGCCTTCTCACCTTCACCCGTCACGGGAACAGATTCTTGAGTAAAATTGCTTTGATTGCGTTCACGCAAAGCTTTACCCCAAGCCAACACCGCTGCTAATAATTTTTTTTCTTGCCCTGTTAAAGAATCCGAGTGCGCGTGTAATTCCAACACATCATCAATGGCGATCAACTTCTTATAGTTTTCACCCAACTGTTTTACTTTTATTTTTATTTCACTTTCGATTTCATCTGCATTATTTGGTGTTGGAACAAGTGCATACAAATATGTTAGCTTCTGGCAGCATTTGCCCCGCTCATGAAGCAATTCCACTTGTTCCTCGAGCCATGGCGCTAATTCATCAAATTCTCGAGACATCACTACCTCCTTTTCAACAAAAAAAATATAAAAAAAGAAAAGCAGAACATCTCCGCGGAGATGGCAAAGACACTATCATGATTATTATTTATGGTTATTATGGCCTCGAGAGAGGCTGATTACTTCCAGAAGGGTGCAACATCCTTTACAAACAATTTGACAAAACACTAATTAGATAAACTAAAAAAACCAGATCATGTCCCTGAAGTTTTGCCGGTAGCGAACTTCAGGGACACGACACCCACACTAAGCAGCCACTCTTCGAAGCTGCAAAGAAAACGTTTTCAACACATCCAAGCCTGACGCTTCTGCCTGGTGACACCACTGCTGAAGCGCTTCGATAAGTTCTTTTTGTGTAAACGTTGTTTTATCCCAAATAGCATTTAATTTTTGACGGTACTGATAAACTTGCTCAAGCGCATGAGATGCGTCCAAAGCTTCTTTCAAACGATATTTGCCTGTCGCATCAACCAAAGCGTCACTGCGTGTCAATAACTGTTTGGCCTTATCCAGCACACGCCAAGACGCTTTATTATTTGCCCGTTGTTTTTCTAATGAAAGCACAGGCAAAACCACCTCTTTACTGTAACGCGCCAAAATTTGAAAACGATGCGTGATAAATGCTTTCACTGTGTCTAAATCTATCGTTAATTTTTCTTGCGCCAAGACTAAGCGAGGCGGTAGTTTTTTAGGTTTAGCCAACCCAAAGAAAGAGAGTAGGCGGATGTAAGCCCAACCCATGTCGAATTCCCACCACTTTACTGACAACTTGGCGGAAGTCGGATAGGTATGGTGGTTATTGTGCAATTCCTCACCCCCAATCCAAAAACCCCAGGGAAATAAATTGCGAGAAGCATCACGACATTCAAAGTTACGATAACCCCAGTAGTGCCCTACACCATTCACGAGTCCTGCTGCAAAGAAAGGAATCCATGCCATCTGCAAAGCCCAAATGGTGATGCCGGGCAATCCAAACAACACAAGATTAACCAGGAACATTAACACCACTCCTTTTGCACTATGCTTGGTGTAAAGATGTCGTTCTATCCAATCATCAGGGGTGCCATGCCCATATCGCGCCATGATTTCTTTATCTTTAGAGGCTTTACGATAAAGCTCCGTTCCGTACCACATCACCGTCTTCAAACCCAGCGTTTGTGGGCTATGAGGATCTTCCGTTGTTTCACATTTTGCATGATGCTTACGGTGAATAGCGGCCCATTCCTTGGTGACCATTCCCGTAGTCAGCCACAACCAAAAACGAAAAAAATGACTAATAATAGGATGCAAAATAACAGAACGATGCGCTTGAGCGCGATGTAAGAAAATGGTCACTGCCGCAATAGTAATCTGCGTGAACACCAACACTACCGCAACATAACCCATAAAAGAAAGAGGAAAAAGGCCGAAAAGCATATAGGATACTCTTAGAAGGAGAAGCGCTGAAAAGTACGAATATTTTACACTTTTTAGCTTTTACTTTCAAACTTACGTCCATCCAACCCAAGTTGAAAATTAAACCAAGAGACGTTACTCTCTTCTTTTCCTGTGAAAAATATCCTCTCATGCCCGAATGGGCGCTACGCTATTTCCTAAAATACTTAAGGCTTTCTTATGCTCAAACAACTCCTCCGCACCAAACCTGTTGTCCACGATCTAGTTAGCGACCAATTGCGTTCACTGCATCGTTGCCTGAAAGCCAGCGACCTTGTCCTGTTAGGTATTGGCGCAATTATTGGCGCGGGGCTTTTTGTCTTAACCGGCATCGCCGCTGCCACACAGGCCGGACCCGGTATCACCCTCTCCTATATTGTTGCAGGCGTGGTATGTGCCTTCACCGCACTTTGCTACGCTGAGCTTGCCGCCTCAGTGGGGGGGGCTGGTAGCGCCTACGGTTATGCCTATGCAGGCTTGGGTGAATTCTTAGCCTGGTTTATTGGCTGGAATCTTATTCTTGAATATGGCTTGTCTGCTGCCACTATCGCTGTAGGTTGGGCCAGTTACGTGAATAATGTGCTCGAATCAATCGGCGCCCCCATTTCCCGTTCTTTACTCACCGACCCTTTTTCAGGCGGCATCATTAACCTACCTGCCATGCTCATCATTGCTGTACTGGCTATTTTACTTTGTATGGGCACCAAACAGAGCGCAAAATTTAATGCAGCTATCGTTTTCATCAAATTATTAGCTATCGCTATTTTCGTCAGTATCGCCGTTTTTCACCTCCAACCTCATTATTGGACTCCTTTTCTACCCTTTGGATTTAAAGGGGTCATGGGGGGGGCTGCTTTTATTTTATTCTCTTACATTGGTTTTGATGCAGTCTCTACTGCGGCGGAAGAATCCGTCAACCCCCAGCGCGATCTCCCCATCGGCATCATTGTTTCCCTCGTGGTTTGCACCCTTCTTTACGCACTGGTCGCCGCCTGTCTCACTGGCATCGTGTCTTATACCACCTTAAATGTAGGCTCACCTGTTTCCCAAGCACTCCTGAGTCTTAAATTAAATTTTGGCGCAGCCATCGTCGCCGCGGGCGCTATTGCAGGGCTCACCACCACGATGTTGGTCATGTATTACGGTCTAACCCGTGTTTTCTACGCCATTTCAAAAGACGGTTTACTTCCTGGTTTCTTCTCTCGCGTCAATTCAAAAACACACACACCGATCCCCGTTATTATTTGCAGTGGCATCATCATCATGCTAGCCGCAGGCCTTATCCCCATTGATGCACTCGCTGAAATTGTTAACATCGGCACTTTGGCTGCCTTCGTGACGGTATGCATTGGGGTCATCATTTTACGCATACGCCAACCTAAACTCGCTCGTCCCTTCAAAGTTCCTTTTTATCCCATCACACCTTTACTGGGTGGTTTATTCTGTTTTTATTTAATGGTGCACTTACATGCTGTCACCTGGTGGCGATTTTTAGCCTGGACATTGCTCGGCACCCTTATTTACTTTTTTTATGGTTTAAGGCACAGTCGCCTTGCAAAAATTTCTCAGGAACAAAAATCATGACCATGTACTCCACCAATGAATTTAAAAGCGGCTTAAAAGTAATGATGGACAACGATCCTTGCAGTATCGTTGAAAATGAATTTGTAAAACCCGGAAAGGGCCAAGCCTTTAGTCGAGTTAAAATTCGCAACCTAAAAACAGGGCGCGTCATAGAACGCACTTTCAAATCAGGCGATACCCTTGAAGCAGCGGATGTCATGGATGTGGATATGCAATATCTCTACTGTGATGGTTCACACTGGCACTTTATGTCACCTGAAACATTTGAACAATACGCCGTAGATGACACCGTCATTGGCGATGCAAAACTATGGCTCAAAGAGCAAGATACTTGCATCGTGACATTATGGAATGGACTTCCCCTTTCCATCATGCCGCCTAATTTCGTCACACTCAAAATTATTGAAACAGATCCAGGCATGCGTGGCGACACGTCGGGTGGCGGTGGCAAACCCGCTAAACTCGAAACAGGCGCTGTCGTACGCGTTCCTTTATTTATTCAAACAGATGAAATTATCAAGGTAGACACCCGCACAGGCACCTATGTCTCTCGCGCAAAAGAGTAGTGGGTGGCGACCTTCTGCGTCGATCAACACGCTCAAACAACGGGCAGGTATTTTATCTGCCCTTCGTCATTTTTTTGAAAAAAGAGGAGTACTCGAAGTAGAGACCCCTCAATTAAGTCACGCGGTAGGTACTGACCCTTTTTTACATTACTTCAGTACGGATTTTTCACTCCCCAATATCCCCTCAACTCACATGCTTTATTTGCAAACTTCACCTGAATTTGCCATGAAGCGTTTGCTCGCAGCCCACAGCGGGCCCATTTTCCAAATTTGCAAAGCCTATCGAAATGGAGAAGTGGGCCACCTTCATAATCCTGAATTTACCCTGTTGGAATGGTACCAACCTGGCTTTGATCACCATGCACTCATACAAGACGTCGACCTCCTCTTACAATCTGTCCTTCACAGCCAACCTGGACACAGCATCAGCTATCAAGCCTTGTTCGAAACACATTTTCACTTCAATCCACACACCGCCACACTCGAAGAAATAAGAAAAAAGGCGTTATCCCGAGCACACTCCTGGGAAAATTCACTGATAGATAGATTTGATAAAGACACGTGGCTTCAGTATTTATTAGCAACGTTTATTGAACCAACACTGGGACAAGAAAGCCCTTGTTATGTCTATGACTTTCCTCAATCACAAGCGGCTCTGGCTCGCCTACGTCGTGAAGATACTTTTTTTGTTGCAGAACGTTTTGAAGTCTACGTAAAAGGAATTGAATTAGGAAATGGCTTCCATGAATTATGCGATCCCGATGAACAGAAACAACGTTTTTTAAATGATCTTCAGATTCGCGAAACACAACGTTGTCCGCTGCCACCCTTAGATCAACACTTCCTTGCCGCCTTATCTTCTCTTCCTCCCTGCGCTGGCATTGCTATGGGGATCGACCGTTTAATCATGCTCGCCACCCAAGCCTCCAGCATTAAAGAGGTGCTGAGTTTTCCCTTTGAAAACAGCTAGGAACCTCACACGCGCGAAGCGCTACTATACTCCTGGGACTTCTTGTCGTCTCGCATGACGCAACAACAACAAGGGCACCACGCAAAACAACAGCAATCCGCCTATTAAAAAAGCTTCATAGTAAGCCACATTCGCAATTTTTAATTGTGCAGGCGGCTGAAAACCCACGCCAATGGCAATAAAACAACTCGTGATACCCAATATAACGGCCAACCACATCCCTGGCTTACCTCCCGGAATTTCATAAGCACGCTGCACCATGGGTGCGGAATAACGCAATCGAATGGCTGCTGCAAACACCAATGCATAATAAAGCAACGCCACTTGAGATGTCAGCGCGGTCAAAATCCAATAAGAGCTATTAACAGTAGGCATCAATAAAAACACAGAGGAAAGCAATGTAAAAATAATGCCTTGAAAAATCAATAATCCAACGGGCGCCCCTTTTTTATTAACGTGATGCAACGGACGCAACACACTGCTGTCTTTCGCGGCAATTAACAATCCGCGCGTAGGCCCTATGACCCAGGTAGATACTTCTGACATACACCCGATTGAAATGGACAACACAATGATGGGCAACATCCAAGTCAAATGGTAAGCCTTGAAAAACAAACTAAACGCATCAATTAAACCAGACACAAAATTTAATTCTTTTTGCGGAATCACAATGGCAATCGACAAGGAAGACAAGACCAATGAAAACCAAATGAGAATAGAAGAATAACGCAATGCACGATGGTAATTTTTTTGTGGATTATCTACTTCACCCGCATGAATAGCAGACATTTCCATCCCCATCAAACTAAAGATCAAACTAATGAGGAAAGCCAAATTACCTAAATGCTTTGTATCCGGGATGAAATTGGCCAGCGAAAAATCGACCTGACAAGGGCGCCCACTCAAAAACCACAGCAGGCCCAAAGCAATAATTAAAAACATGGGCGTCATGGTCCCCAAAATAGCACCCAACACACTCACCTTGGCCGAAATTCTTACTCCCATACAATTAATGAAGGTCACTCCCCAATACATGACCAACACCATGACCCACATGTAAATATTATTTGAGGCCAAGGCAGGATTCACAAGATAAGCCAGGGTACCTGCGATAAAAGATAAAATCGTGGGATAAAAAACCACGTTATAACCCCACTGTAACCAAATAGCTAAAAAACCCCAGCGGCGACCAAATGCTTCTCTCACCCAGATATAGGCGCCACCCGTTTGAGGCCATCCTGTCGCCAATTCCGCTGCCACCAACACACAAGGGATATAAAACATAACAGCAGCAATCGCATAGAAAAAAACCAATGCCACCCCGTAAGAAGCACTTACCGTTAAATTTCTCAAGCTATCTACAGCAATAACATTCATCATGATCAAGCTGAAAACGCTCAACGGCTTATGTTTTTTACTTAATTCCATATCTGGTCCTTAAAATCACGCATTCAATAAGCGATAAAATACTTTTACATCTGGCAATAAGAGGATTTAATATCATTCTCGTAAGTGCTGTTTACATTTTTAGCGAATTGTAAACAACCCTCTACAAAAACTCGAAAAAACGAACAGGTTCTGGCAACTGAAACAATTCGGGATACGAAATATTATACAGGTAAAGTCCTTCTGCGGGGGCGGTTTTACCACCAGCGGTCCGATCGCACGCATCCAGTACAACTTTGGCCCAACTTGGCGACTGAGCACCTTCGCCAACAGCCAACAATACACCAACAAAATTCCTCACCATATGGTGAAGGAAGGCATCTGCCTGAACGGTAACAACAACAAAATCATTTTTACGAAAGATTGTCAAATCGTATAAAGTACGCACAGCGGTTTTTGCTTGACACGCTGCTGCCCGAAAAGACGAAAAATCATGCTGCCCCCACCAATAGTTAGCCGCCTCCTGCATTTTTTCAACATCCAACGGACGACAGTGCCAAGCCACCCTCTCTCTTAACAGTGCAGGCCGTATGGGATGATTATAAATGACGTAATAATAACGCCGTTGCAGCGCACTAAATCTAGCATGAAACGTCTCCGGAACGTGTCGCATCCACCTAACAGAAATATCTTTAGGCAGATAACCGTTTGCCCCGAACACCCAAGCTCGCGGCGTGCGCGCCGCTTCTGTATCAAAATGAATAACTTGTTCTACCGCGTGTACACCCGCATCTGTGCGTCCTGCGCACACAATTTTTACCTGGTGATTCGCTACTTTTCCCAGAGCTTCTTCTACTACTTGTTGAATAGACAAACAATTTTCTTGAAACTGAAACCCGTGGTAGGCTGCACCAAGATACTCTACCCCCATCACAACACGCATTATTCCCACTCTATCGTTGCCGGTGGCTTGCCCGTAATGTCGTAGACCACCCGAGAAACCTGAGGCACTTCATTTACGATACGATGCGCCACTTTAGACAAAAAGGAATAAGGCAACTCCGCCCAATGCGCTGTCATAAAATCGTCTGTTTTCACCGCGCGCAAGGCAATAACCGGTGCATACTGCCGCGCATCGCCTACCACCCCCACGGAATTAACAGGTAAATAAACAGCAAACGCTTGACTCACCTGGTAATACAAATCTTGTTTTTGTAATTCTTCAATGAAGATAGCATCAGCAAGTCGCAATTTTTCTAAAATAGCCTGCGTGACTGGACACATCATCCGTATCCCCAAACCTGCCCCCGGAAAAGGATGACGATATAACCAAGCATGCGGCAAACCCAAAGCCAAGCCAATTTGCCTCACTTCATCCTTAAACAATTCCCGCAATGGCTCAATCAATTTCAAATTCATGTCAGCAGGCAACCCACCTACATTGTGATGGGATTTGATCACATGCGAAGCTTGTGAAGAAGAAGCGCCCGCAGACTCTATCACATCGGAATAAATAGTGCCTTGTGCCAACCAATGACAATCGCGATGTTTTTGGGCTTCTTCTTCAAAAATCTCAATAAAGACTCGGCCAATCGTTTTTCTTTTTTGTTCAGGATCATCGATTTCTTGAAGCTCAGATAAGAAACGTTCACTGGCATCCAGCATCGTCAAATTAATACGGTGATCTTTCTCAAACATCGCTTTAACCTGACTCACCTCATTTAAGCGCAACAACCCTGTGTCGATAAAAATACAATGCAGCTTGTCGCCCAAGGCTTGGTGCAACAGTGTTGCAGCCACAGAAGAATCGACCCCACCCGAAAAAGCCATTAACACTTTTTCATCGTTCACCTGCTCACGAATAGATTGAATGATTTCAGGAATGATCTGCGTAGGCTGCCAATTTAGTTCACAACCACACACCGTGTGGACAAAGTAAGCTAACACCGCCTTACCCTCAGGTGTGTGTGTCACTTCTGGGTGAAATTGAACACCATAGAAACGGCGCTGAGGATCCATCATGGCCGCACAACATGCCCCTTCTGACTGTGCCAAGAGATAAAAACCAGGTGGCAATTGGGTCACGTGATCGCCATGACTCATCCACACCTGAATTTCTTCTTTGTTCTCAAAAACGGGCAAGGCGAAAAGAGACTGGGCGGCCACCTCCGCTGGCAATGAAGCACGTACCAATTTAGCCAACCCGAATTCCTTTTGCCCCCCCGAGGCCACCTGCCCTCCTAATTGCGCCGCCATGGCTTGCATCCCATAGCAAATACCCAACACAGGTACACCCAACTCAAACACGTAGTCAGGCACCTTAGGTGAAAAAGATTGCCCGACAGATTCAGGCCCACCCGACAAGATAATTCCGCTGGGTGCAAGCTGGGATAAAGTCGCCTGGGAAATATAATGGGGGTATAACTCACAATAGACACCCAGCTCTCTCACTCGGCGAGCGATAAGCTGGCTATACTGCGAGCCAAAATCAAGAATAATAAGGGGGGTCGTTTTTTTCATATCGCGCAAACTACCATAGTTTCATTTTTTCTTCAAAAACAACTTGATGAGAAAAAAATATTGACATCCCATCAATCAGGCAGTATTTTCACGTTCGTAGATTCCTGCGCAACCCGTATATATGTACCTTTTGGCCAAGCAGAGTAATCTCATGATAACGTGGCCGGCTTTTTTGGCCATATTGTTTTGGGTTATTAGGCCTCTCATCTCTGCTTGCGCTAGGGCATCGCCTGGGACTTCCCGCGCATCAAAGCCATTCAGACGAGGGGTTTTTGTCTAAAGGGCTTTCATCATGACACAACGTAAAACCGATTTACTCGCCACCGAAATTCAACACCTCGACATTAAAGACTGCTCAACAGCAGAACTTGTTGAAGCCATGCAACACACAGCCTTTCAAGCACGCAACTTATCTCGTGCCGCCCACATCTACACCCAAATGTTGAATGACAAAGACTGCAGCATCATCCTTTGCTTAGCTGGTTCGCTCATCAGCGCTGGCATGAAAAAAATCATCGTCGACATGATTGAAAACAACATGATAGATGCCATCGTGTCCACAGGTGCCAACATCGTTGACCAAGATTTTTTTGAAGGTTTAGGCTTCAAACACTACCGCGGATCACCTCAGTTGAATGATGTTGAATTACAAGAACTGGCCATTGATCGTATCTACGACACACTCATCAATGAGGATGAATTACGTATTTGCGATGACACGATTTGTCAAATTGCAGACACCTTACCTCCCAAACCTCATTCTTCTCGTGAATTCATTTATGAAATGGGTAAGTATCTCGATAAACACGGCAAAAACAAGGATTCTATCGTCTTACGTGCCTACCAAAAAAATATACCTATCTTTGTACCCGCCTTCAGTGACTGCAGCGCAGGCTTCGGGCTCGTCATGCATCAAGTCCGTCACCCTGAACAGCATGTTAGCATCGATTCTGTGAAAGATTTTCGCGAACTCACCCAACTGAAAATTGAAGCAAAAGAAACAGGCTTGCTCATGCTCGGAGGCGGTGTCCCCAAAAACTTTGCACAAGACATCGTGGTTGCCGCTGAATTATTAGGTCAAGAAGCGCCTCTACATAAATATGCCGTACAAATCACGGTTGCAGATGAACGTGACGGCGCACTCTCTGGCTCCACGCTGCGCGAAGCATGCTCCTGGGGGAAAGTATCCGTGGTACACGAGCAAATGGTTTTCTGTGAAGTAACCATCGCTTTTCCACTGATCGCACACTATGCCTACAAAAAAAGTGATTGGCGCCATCGACAGGGACGAACCTACAACACACTCTTCGGTACTAAATAGATGATTCACACCCCGCTGGGACTAGGGTATGCACACATTGCCTCCACACTCTCTGGGGCGCATTGCTCCCCATCCCGCTGGGGTCATCATTGCTTCCATCCCTCCAGGACGTCATTGCTTCCCATCCCTCCGGGACGTCATTGCGAGCTGCGCGAAGCAATCCACCTTGACGCCTTGAACAATTGAAGGCTTGAAAGTTAGTTTAGAAGCGATCACACATCGATCAGGGCGTAAACGATTACACCCATTCACAGAGGAACTCAGCATGTCTCATTCTCTCGTTCAGCAAGCCAAAGAAATGTATAACATCGCTCAGTGGAGCGATGGTTATTTTGACATCAATACAGATGGCCGCTTACAAGCTTATCCAGGTGGACAACACAATCGAACCAGCATTGATCTTGTCAAACTCACTGAAGCCATTCAAAAAGCGGATCTCAGTTTTCCAATTCTTGTTCGATTCAACGATATTCTTCGAGAACGTTTTCAAACTTTGAACGATGCTTTTTCAAAAGCCATTCGCGATCATGATTACAAAGGCAATTTTACGGGCGTTTATCCCATTAAGGTTAACCAACAACGACAGGTTGTAGAAGAAATTCTACACAACAATAACCGCTGCAAAGTAGGACTAGAGGCGGGTAGCAAACCAGAATTGCTCGCCGTGCTAGGTTTATCCACCAACACCAACTCTGTAATCGTATGCAATGGTTACAAAGATCGTGAATACATACGTCTTGCGCTCATCAGCCAAAAACTAGGGCACCGTGTTTATATTATTCTAGAAAAATTATCCGAATTAGATCTCATTCTTGAATAATCAAAAAAAATGGGCATTGAACCTATCATCGGTGTCCGTATTCGCTTGGCATCCATTGGGGTGGGCAAATGGCAAAACACAAATGGCGAAAAATCTAAATTTGGTTTTTCAGCCGCCCAAGTATTACACATCGTTGAAAAACTAAAAAAACATAATGCGCTTTCCACCTTTCAAGTCTTGCATTTTATGCTAGGCTCACAAATCGCTAATATTACAGACATCCAACGCGGCATGCGTGAATGTGCACGTTATTATGCTGTATTGTTTGAGTTGGGCGTCCCCATCAACACCATCGATGTGGGCGGTGGGCTGGCCGTGGACTATGAAGGAACCCATACGCGCGCCTCTTGCTCCATGAATTACACCATTCAAGAATATGCCAATAATATTGTCTACACACTTGCAGAGGTGTGTCAGGCGCATCAACTTCCGCACCCACACATCATCACTGAATCGGGTCGCGCCATGACTGCACATCATGCCGTATTAATCACGAATGTGATTGCGGTTGAGTCTGCTGTCAATTTAGAAAACATTCATATCCCTGACAAAGATTCTCCTCAAATTTTAAGAGATCTATGGGATGCTTATCAAAATCTTTCCGAACGAACTGCCTTAGAAGCTTACCATGATGCCTGTTATTGGCTGCAAGAAGCTCATACCATGTTCACGCACGGTATTATTAGCCTTGACTCACGCGCACAAGCAGAAAAAATGTATTACGCCATCTGCCTCAAAGTGCGTGATCATTTAAAACACTCTGTTCGTTCGCATCGCGAAGTATTGGATGAATTAAATGAGAAACTAGCAGATAAATTTTTCTGTAATTTTTCTTTATTTCAATCCTTACCTGACTCCTGGGCCATTGATCAAGTTTTCCCTATTTTACCACTTGAAAATCTAGACAAACCGCTCTCTCGCCGCGGCATTTTACAAGACATTACTTGTGACTCCGATGGACGCATTGATCTTTACGTCAGCGAACATGGTTTAGACAGAACACTTCCTTTACCTGAATATCATCCTGAAAAACCCTATTTGTTGGGCATTTTCTTAGTAGGTGCCTACCAAGAAATTTTGGGAGATTTACATAATTTATTTGGCGACACCAATTCCGTTCACGTTGAACTCACTAGCGAAGGCCATTACCGCATTCAACAACCCATGCAAGGCGATACCGTTGAATCCGCACTCCGCTATGTTCATTTTGAAGTACAAGAACTGCTACTGTCCTACACACAACAACTCGTGCGAGCAGGCCTTCCAACGGAAGAACAACAACGCTATCTCTCCGAACTCAGCAATGGTCTGCGTGGGTATACTTATTTTGAAGATTATCCTGATTAAACGACTTACTCTTCATCAAAACGATAATTCGGTGACTCTTTAGTGATGCTAACATCATGCACATGGCTTTCGCGCATACCGGCTTGCGTGACTCTCACCCATTGTGCTTTCGTGTGCATCTCACTCACTGTTCGACAACCCGTGTATCCCATGCCAGAACGTAAACCGCCTATAAGCTGATGCACCACTGCGGACAACTTCCCTTTGTAAGGCACGCGTCCTTCAATACCTTCTGGCACCAACTTTTCTAAGCTACCTTCTTGATCTTGAAAATAACGATCACGCGAACCATGGGTTTGCCCCATCGCACCTAATGATCCCATGCCACGATAGGTTTTATAAGCACGCCCTTGGTATAAAATTAATTCACCTGGCGCTTCCTCTGTTCCCGCAAATAATCCGCCTATCATGATGGTGTTAGCACCCACCACCAAGGCCTTACACAAATCTCCCGAAAAACGAATACCCCCATCCGCCACAATAGAAACACCCGTACCCACCAATGCGGCAGCCACATTCGCAATGGCTGTAATTTGCGGCACACCCACACCCGTCACAATACGTGTTGTACAAATAGAACCAGGTCCAATGCCCACTTTCACACCATCTACACCGGCTTCAACCAATGCCAGAGCTGCATCTGCAGTTGCAATATTGCCACCTATCACTTGCACATCGGGGTAGTGTTGCTTCACCCATTTTATTTTCTCTAGCACTTTTTTCGAATGACCATGCGCTGTGTCCACCACCACCACATCCACACCCGCCTTCACCAAAGCATGAACACGTTCTTGCGCATCTTCTCCCGTTCCTACTGCCGCCCCCACTCGCAAATGACCCCCCGCATCCTTACACGCATGCGGCTTGCTTTTCGCTTTTAAAATATCTTTGACCGTGATCAAACCCTTCAAATGAAAACGATCATCCACGACCAATAATTTCTCAATCCGATGATGATGCAAAAGCGCCGTGACCTCGGCTCGCCCCGCCCCCTCAGCCACCGTGACCAAACGCGGCTTGGGCGTCATAATTTGTGCCACCGTTTTATTTAGATCAGTTTCAAAACGCACATCACGACTCGTCACAATACCCACCAAAAGATCACCCTCTGTCACGGGCATCCCTGATATATTGTGCTGCTGCGTTAATTCCAGTAAAGCCCTGACCGTTGTCTGAGGAGAAACACTGATGGGGTTTTGAACAATACCGCTTTCATATTTTTTAACTTTTTTAACCTGGGCAGCTTGTTCAGCAATAGACATGTTTTTATGTAAAATACCAATCCCTCCCTCTTGAGCCAAAGCAATTGCCAAAGGGGCTTCTGTCACTGTGTCCATCGCAGCGGATACCAAGGGGATATTCAATTTAATGTCGCGCGTTAAATAGGTCGCTAATTCAGCTTCCTTAGGTAAAACATCACTGCAATTAGGAACAAGCGAAATATCGTCAAAAGTGAGCGCCAAAGCAGGAGTGTTCATAAAATCCCCACAAAAAAACCAGTCTCTTCAAGTACTATGACTATACTCCTTGTACTTGAAGATCTGGAATTTTTTAGCTTGATGTTTGTTTAGATGTAAACTTTCTGAT
>JACREE010000080.1 GCA_016218405.1 Gammaproteobacteria bacterium | reverse complement strand
GCTGCCTTGGTTGTTGCGTGAATTACCGAAGCGACAAGCGAGGGTAGCAACAGAATTACATCATGAAAAAGCAGGTAAGATTTTTCTGTTTACGATGCCTCTGTTAGAGATTTCGTCAACCTATATTCGGTGGCAGTTGGCCAACCAACACAGCCCCCGATTTTTAGTGCCTGAAGTTGTTTTATCGTATATCCATCAACATCACCTATATGAGAGGGTTTAAGCCTATGGAGCTAACACAACTGAAAAACTTAGTCATGGAAGCCTTGGCGGATCTCAAAGCAAAAGAGATCCTTGTTTTGGATGTGGCAGAGTTAACTTCAGTAACAGACACGATGATTATTTGCAGTGGCACATCGAGTCGACATGTTAAATCATTGGCAGATTACGTGGTTGAAAAAGTAAAGGCGAGTGGTGGCAGTATTTTGGGTAGAGAGGGTGAACGGCAGGGAGAGTGGGCCTTGGTTGATTTGGGGGATGTTGTTGTGCATGTCATGTTACCCAAAATCAGGGATTATTATGCCATCGAGCGACTGTGGGACATGAAGCCTTTAAGAGAGGTGGCGTAAGCAAAAAACGAACCCTTCATGCATTGCTCGACCGGAGCTTGGGCAATGCATGAAAGAGGGAGCTGAGTTGTTATTTAGATTTTTCTGCTAATTCCTTAAGTTCTTTGAGGGATACATCGCCAATGAGTTTGCCTTCTACTTTTCCGTTTTTAACTAGGATCACCGTAGGGACGCCTTGTATATCATATTCTTCAGCTAAGGTAGTTCTTTCGTCAATGTTAACGCGAGTAACGTGATGGCCTTCTTTTTCAAGTGCTTCAATTTTGGGAGCGAGCGCGCGACAAACAGAGCACCAAGGCGCATAAAATTCGTAGATCACGGCATGAGATTCAGCGAAAGCCACAGAAGCGCTTAATAATCCCGTGATTAAAAAAAGAAAAAATGATTTTAACATGCTGTTCTCCTGGTTAAGGGTGGGGAATGGACTTCTACTCGATATACTGTCTCTTTGTGTTTCTCGTTGTCAATTTTTATCCGGATTTCTGGCTGGGTGTGGGGGCCCTGATTGCGATTGCTTCTTTTTTGCTTCCTTCGTTGGGGATGCGGGCAGCCAGGTTTGCAAGTGTTTCTGTTGAAGGTGAGAGGTTTTCTTTTGTCTCTGTTCGAGTTGTTTTTTGCTGATGAAGTGACTGAGATGTTACAGAAGGATGTGACTCAAGGGGTGGGAGCTTAGGCTTGGCAAGTATTTCTCGTGTAAAAGGAGTATTTTCAGAGGGAAGCGGTTGGGGTTTGCGAGTCGGGGTGGCGGCCATTTCTCTTGATTTTTTGAGGAGAAGATCCGTTCGAGCTTCATTGCGAAGATCCTCTGAGGCGAAATGACTTATTTTGTCACCATGCTTTTTTTCCGCTTTGATAATGTTATTAATTGAAAGTATCCCAACACCTATTAGCCATTGAACATTTTGACTCTGCAGCACTTCTTTGAGGCGAGGGTTCATGGATTCCTGTTTTGTAATTCTTCTTTCAAATTCCTTCATGACGGCGATACGGCCCTCATTTATAGCCCCCTCATCTCCTGGGGAAAGATTAGTCATGTGTAGGTCTCCTTGTTTCAGAGGGATCTTCAGAGGCTTTTTTTGCTGATAATGATAAGGAACTTCGTATTGATGATACCGCATCAAACTTCTGGTCAACACTAAACTCCGCTTTGAGTAATCGACCTGCAGTTTGTCTCTTCTTGGCTTCTTCAGTCAGGCTAGATTGTTTGCCTGCTGTGAAAGAGGGGTCAAGCGCTTGTGCCACTGTCAGTGTAAATCGATGATTGAAGCCTTTGTCGCTTTCTAAATCTATTTTTTTCTCATGTGTTTGAAAAATGAGTCGCGAAATATCTGGATTTTCAAGTACCCGACGTTCCTTCATGGTGAGAGCAGTTGCTTGCTTTTCAGTTAATAAATCCAGGGCAATATAACGTTGAACCCGAGGACCGATGGGTTTACCGTCTGTATAGCATAACTTTTTTTGATCGAGCTCAGTTGCACGTGCGACTACTTCAGCAGAGTCAGTGACAGAGATCACTTGGCTTTGAGTGAGTGCAATCAATGTTTTGTCTTCTTCGCTCTGCCCATCAACAATCTCATTGGCTAATTCTGCCAGGGCTACTTCTGAGGGAGGCTCGGAAGCAGGTTCCATGGAGACATGGGCTGCTGCTTCTTCTTCATGGGTTGAACGCGGTGTTGTAGGTGCTGATGTCACAGCAGGTGGGTCAAAGGCAGCCACAGGCGTTGAAGGGGGTATGGCTTCTTTTAAGCTTTGCTGAAAAGCAGGTATATCAGCCTCTGGTAATACGAGCACTTTGTTGAGTAGATCGGGTGTTTGTTCGAGTGCTTTTTGAAAAATTGGTTCTTTAAAAAGTCTAATTTTTTTATATTCTCCCGCTCCTTCCAGCTGAACGAGTTGCTTGATGGTAAGTGTGGTACCTAGCAAATAGTGAACTTGAGGGTCCAGTAGCGCATCCTTGATGGTGCTACTCATCTTCTTGTTTTTTTTTCTTCTCTCTTGTAACTCTAGGAAGGCTTTGTGAGCACCTTTACGTACCGCTTGACTTATTTCTGCTAGTGAAGGTGGGGGCATTTGCATCTCCTTGCAAATAACAATACTTCAAGTATAGACACTTTTATCTTATTTAATCATTCTGTGCCGTAATATTTAACGCCAATCTTAATGCGTTGTCGGTCATTTTTTGTTCGCCACTGGTTTGTGTCACGCAAAGAATAAGCACAGCCGCAGTATTCTTGTTGGTAGAATTTTTCTTGCTTGGAGAGGGTGATCATATTTTGAGAGCCCCCGTCTTTTCGCCAATTGAAGGTCCAATAGTTTATGCCAGGGTAGTGTGAGGCAGCACGTAAACCGCAATCATTGATTTGATCCATGTTTTTCCAGCGAGAAATACCTAATGAGCTGGTGAACACGTTGAAGCCATGTTCATGCGCGTAAAGTGCGCTGCGCTCAAAACGCATGTCAAAGCACATCGTGCAGCGAATGCCGCGTTCGGGTTCATGTTCCATGCCTTTGGCGCGTGTAAACCACTCTTCGCGGTCATAGTCGCCATCTACAAAGGGAATGTTGTGTTGTTCTGCAAAACGAATATTTTCATTTTTTCGAATTTCATATTCCCTAAGAGGATGGATATTTGGGTTATAAAAAAAGACGGTGTATTCAATGCCTGACACGCATAAACGTTCCATGATGTCACCCGAACAGGGGGCACAACAGGAGTGAAGCAATAACTTTGATTCATTGTTGGGAAGTTGTAGTTTAGAATAAGCGGTCATGAGCATTGGGTATGAATTATAAAAGGGCAAGTATACCCTTTGTTTTTATTTCTATAAAGCTTGATTCAAACTAACAGGAGCAACTATGTGGTTTAAGCAGGTACATATTTTTCAATTAAATGAAAAGTTTTTGGCGTATGAGCCTGAAAAAATAGCCGAACAATTGGGGGCCTTTGGTTTTACGCCCTGTCTACCGAGTTTGCCCGCCTCTTATGGTTTTGTGCCTCCTTTGGGTAATGAGGAAGGAGTATTGGTGCACGCGGTGAATCAGTGTTTGTTTTTTTGTTTGCAATTTGAAGAAAAAATATTGCCAAGTAGTGTGGTCAGACAAGCCGTGAATGATCGCGTGAGTTATCTTGCGCGTGAATATGATCGAAAAATATCAGCGAAGGAAAAAAAAGAATTAAAAGAAGAGATGACGCAAACTTTATTAACGCGTGCTTTTACTAAGATTTCTAAGTTGTATGCGTATATTGACATCAAAAATCATTGGTTAGTGTTAGACACAAACTCAGCGAGTAAAACAGAAAAATGCATTGAATTATTGTATCGCTGCTTTGAAGAAATTCAAGTTTCGGCAATTGATACGAAAAATGTATCATCGATTTTAACAACCTGGTTAATGGACGGTGATTGTTCGCCCCATTTATTTATTGGTTCTGCGTGTGTGTTGCGTGATCCACAACAAAAAAATCGCGTGGTGCGTTGTCAAAATCAACCTTTATTCGCAGAGGGTATTTTGAGTTTGGTAAAAGAAGGATGCGAGGTGAATCAACTTGCCTTGGATTGGCATGATCGTGTCAGTTTTTGTTTGACAGAAAAATTTGCGTTAACGAGTGTACGTTTTCATGATGCTGTGTTACAGCTGGCGAAAGAGCAATCTGCTGAAACAGAGCAACAAAGAATGGATGCGGATTTTTTTATCATGACGGAAACCCTTCAAGAAATTATCCATGAATTGTTGTCTGTTTTTTCTAAATCAAATAAAAAAATGGAGAAACAAGAAGAAGTGGTGGCGTGAGGGTAGATTGCTTCGTTCCACTCGCAATGACGGCCCGGAGGGAGTGGGGCAAAATGGTCTTCCCTCTTTCTCTCCGAGCCGTCATTGCGAGTGGAACGAAGCAATCTATCTTTACGCCTTGAAAAATTGAAGTTAGTTAGAAACGGTTACGTAAAAATTCTTTATACGACTCAGATTGCATTTCAATTAATCGCGAACGTGTTCTTGCATATTCGAGTTTTAAATTGCCTTTATAAAGGTGATCCACGTTTTCTTCGGCTGATAAAATCAACTTGACATGTGCATCATAAAAAATATCGACCATAAGGATAAACAAATAAATGCTATTACTGTCTTCATCATTGAATTTAGGTACATCACTGATAAAAACAGTGTCATATTGGGTGGAAAGGATTAAATAATCTTCTTGGCTTCGAGGAATGGAGCAAATATCGTTGAAATCAAACCAAATGATGTTTTTTGTTTTTTCTCTTATTTTTACTGTTCTTCCATTGAGCTGAATATTGCCTGTTTCTATGGCCTCTTCTTTTGTGAGGAGGGTAAAAATATTTTCCATTTTTTTGTGGGCTTGTTCATTATTAGGTGTATAGAAAACATCGGCTTTTTTGAGATGACGAAGCCGATAGTCGTGTAAAGTTGGGATATAGATCACCTTTGTTTTTGATTCGATTAAATCAATGGCAGGTAAAAACTGTTCGCGCTGCAATCCATTTTGATAAAGATGGCACGGTGCTGTGTTAGAGGTGATAACAAGACAGACGCCAAATGAAAATAGGTATTTGAATAATTTGCCTAATATCATGGCATCAGTGATATCTGTCACGATCAACTCATCTAAACAAAGTACGTTATTTTTTTTTGATATTTTTCTTGCGATGAATCTGAGCGGATCTTTTTTTCCTTGATAATGCTTTAATTTTTTATGAATCAATCGCATGAATTCATGAAAATGCATTCTGTTCTTTTCTTCAAAAGGGAGGCAGCGAAAAAAGCAATCCATTAATAGGGTTTTGCCTATACCTACGCTACCCCAGAGATAAAGTCCTTTAATGAGTCGTGGTTTTCGTAATAATGAAAAGGGATGAGCACGTTTTTTATTTTCTTTTAAAAGAGAAAGATAAAGAATATTAAGTTGTTCAATGGCAGAGCGTTGATCCGGATCGTCAAGGATGCGGCCTTCCGCGCAAAGTTGTTGATAATAAGTAATGGGTGTCATAAAAAAACGGCCCTTACTTAAGTAAGGGCCGTATCCTGTTGCTATGAAATATAGGGCTTAATGATAATCCTTGTGCCCACATTTGCAAAATTGTATCGAATCCATTCTGCGTCACTTACCGGAATGCGCACGCAGCCGTGGCTAATATTGGCATCGGCCATCATGGGTGAACCATGCAAGGCCATGCTGCCATGAAAGAACATACAATAGGGCATCGGGCCGCCGCCTTTGGGTTTGGGGTAAATACTGGATTTACAGTCTGCCCCACCTAAAGAGGTAATTCGGAAACTGCCTGTTGATGTGCGGCAAGGACGCCCTGTGTCATGACACCAATTGGCACCTGAGGCAGCCAAGCCTGCTCTGATTAAGTACCCATCGGCACCATAGGCGCCCCAAGCGTGTACGTTCGGGTCAACTAAAATAGTTTTTTCACCATGTGTGTCTATATGGGCAGGTAAACGAGAAGCGTAGTCTTCCCCTGACATAGATAAAGAGCTGTCACCTGCCACAATCGGGGATGAGGGGGGAGGGATGGGCGTTTGAGTTGCTTCCTGTGATACCGAGGCACAGCCTGAAAAAAGCGTCGCTAAAGATAAAGCAAGAACTAACTTCAAAAATGGTCCCTTTTTCATGATAAAACCTCCCTGTCAAAAAATAGTAACGACTTCAGTATAGTGAGTGAATGGCAGGGTAGTCTTAATTTAAGCTTATTTTTGCTTAGTAAGTGTGTATAATCTTCTCCTTTCGGATGAGATATACCCGTCACTGCGAGCAAAGCAATCCAGAAAGTCTTTGTGGGGTATATGGAATACAAAGAGAGGTAGGTATGCGCATTGAAGAAGACATCAAACTTGATTTTAAAGATGTACTCATTCGTCCTAAAAGAAGCACCTTAAAATCTCGCGCAGAAGTGGATTTAAGGCGTACCTATACTTTTAAAAATGCACAGCTAAGCTGGACAGGTATCCCCATTGTGGCGGCCAATATGGATCACACGGGCACGCCTGCTGTGGCTAAGGTCTTGGCTGAACATCACTTGTTAACTGCCTTAAGTAAGTTTGTGACAAAACAAGACTGGGAAACGTTACGCAAAACAGCGCCTCAAGTTGTTGCTGCAACCATGGTGAGCGCAGGTACGAGTGAGCATGATTTTCAACGAATTCATGAAGCCATCCAAGAAGCTGATTGTCCCTTTATTTGTTTGGATGTCGCCAATGGTTATGCGCAATCTTTTTTGGACAGTGTGAAGCGTGTGCGAGACGCTTTTCCTAAAAAAATAATTTTGGCAGGAAATGTGGTGACGGGTGAAATGACAGAGGAATTATTAATTGCAGGTGCAGATATTGTGAAAGTGGGTATTGGACCTGGTTCAGTTTGTACAACACGCAAAAAAACGGGGGTGGGCTATCCGCAACTTTCTGCCATCATCGAATGTGCAGATGCTGCGCATGGATTAAAAGGACATGTTTGTGCGGACGGGGGTTGTGTGGTGCCAGGTGATGTGGCTAAGGCATTTGCAGCAGGCGCTGATTTTGTCATGCTGGGTGGGATGTTGGCAGGGCATGATGAATGCTTGGGTGAGCTCATCCATCAAGGCGAACAAGCTTTTAAGCGTTTTTACGGCATGAGTTCGCAAGAAGCCATGGTGAAATATCATGGTCAAGTTGCTGAATATCGATCGAGTGAGGGAAAATCAGTGAATGTGCCCTACAAAGGTGCCTTGCGTGAAACAATTTTAGATATTTTGGGCGGTGTGCGTTCTACCTGTACTTATGTGGGCGCACAAACGCTGAAGGAATTGCCCAAACGCACGACCTTTATCCGCGTGACTCAGCAAATCAATGAATCATTGGCGAGCTATCAGGTGTCGGGTTAAGGTTTGGATTTATCTCTAAAAGTTGCTTTAAATAATGTTTTTTTAGATTTATTTTCTTGTGTTTGTTGATCATGCTGGAGTCGTTCTATCAATGTTTTTTGTGCATTCGTCAGCGGGCTGATGAGTCGACTGAAAAAACTGACATGAGCAATGCGGAAGGTGGTTGTCCGTAAGCTTATTTCTTCGCCCGTTTTTAATTGTTTTTTAAGTTGTTGCCTAAGTTCGAGTAGAAAGTGTATTCTTTCTTGGGCTCGGGGGGGCAGGTATTTTAGCTTTTCTCGAAATGAACTAGTTTGAGGGACAAGCTCAAGGATAGCCTGGATTTGCCGAGTCAAGATTTTTATCTTATTTGCATAATTCCGTTTAGATTCGAGATCCATGCGCGACAATTCCCTGGTCTTTTGGCTAATTATAGAACAGTTTTGTGCTTTTGTTCGTGGAGAATGAATTACAGGTGAAATTAGAGGGGAATTTACTCACTTTCTTGCGGGCAATGGGCATACCTATCTGGGTGAAGCGTGAGCCTGAGCCTGTTTTAACGCCTCAAACGGAGTCGTTAAGCTGGTCTGCGTTGGAGCAAACTGTTAAGGCATGCACCTTATGCCCTTTGCATCAAACGCGCTTACAAACTGTGTTTGGTTCAGGTGATCCGACTAGTCCTATTTTGTTTATAGGTGAGGGGCCAGGTGCCAATGAAGATCGTCAAGGTTTGCCTTTTGTTGGTCGCGCGGGACAATTGCTAGATGCTATGTTGATGGCCATTAATCTAGATAGAAAAAATATTTATATTGCAAATATCGTGAAGTGTCGTCCACCTCATAATCGTGATCCTAGTCCAGATGAAATTGCTGCATGCACACCTTATCTGCGTCAGCAAATAAAGCATATCCAGCCAAAACTGATTGTGGCGTTGGGGCGGGTAGCTGCGCAGTATTTATTAAAATCATCAGTGAGTATGAATAAATTACGCGGTCACGTGCATACCTTATCACCTGAAAATTTGCCCGTGATGGTGACCTATCATCCTGCTTATCTTTTACGAAATCCTCTGGATAAGGCGCAAGCTTTAGAAGATCTTTACCGTATCCGTGCTTATGCAGGCACTTAAACAGTCGCCATCTGGATTTTCTTTATTAGAAACCCTTCTTTGGAGTGCGCTTGCGGCTGTGTTAATGGCTGTGAGCTTGCCTTCTGTGATGATGATGCTTGATCGTGTACGTTTAGAAACGGCTGTTTCAACGTGGGTTGAGTATCTTCAGGAAGGGCGTATGTTGGCGATTGAACGTCATGAAAAAATTTATATTTTACCGACTCATGCGCCAAATTGGACAGAAGGGCTTTCCTTGCGCAATGATCATCAACTCTTGAAACAAAGCAGCGCGCTTGAAAAATCATTTTCTGTGACGTGGCGCAGTTTTCCTGCCCAATATTCGTATTTAATTTTTCAAGGTAATGGATTACTTGAAAATGAAAATGGCCACTTTGTTTTTTGTTATAAGCAATTGTGCAAAACAATCATCGTGCCCAAAGGTGGACAGGCTGAAGTTATGGCTTTACCACCACCAAGATAATAATCAACACTAAAAATAACACGGGCACTTCGTTGAGAAAGCGATAATAACGATGAGAATGAGTGTTGCGATCATGCGCAAAATCCTGACGTAATTTTCCACAATAAAGATGGTAAATAATTAAGCCGACGACCAGCGCTAATTTTAAATATAGCCAGGCTTCATGAGGATGGTAAAAATAAAGTAAACCTAAGCCAAACAGGAGGGTGAAAATGGCGCCAGGTGCCATGATGCCATAATAGAGCTTCCGCTCCATGATTTTAAATCGATCAAGGCTGGTTTTGTCGCTGGCCATGGCATGATAGACAAAGAGCCGGGGTAAATAAAATAATCCTGCAAACCAGGTAACCATGAAAATAAGATGAAATGCTTTGAGCCATAACATAAACTAAACTCATGTACGCAGAGACAGGGATTATATATGTTCTTACCTTTTAGATTAAGAGTTATTTTTGGCGTGGCGGGGGTATCTTCCGATGAAAACCTCCTGACAAAACGATGGGGTGAGATTTTCAAGTGCTGTATGATCCCCTTGTTGATGGCGCTTTTATTTCAACATTATCTTTTGACGCATCATTTTGTGAGTTTGGGAACTGTTATTTTCAATGATTGGTTTGTGGCGGCCTTTTTTTTTGCGGAAGAAGTGTTGCTGACCTATTTAGCAGACAATAAAAAACGCTTCATCCTTCAAAATTGGTTAAATCTCGTGATCATTCTGGTGGTCATGCCCCCCTTTTGGCATCATTTGGGCTCGACGACATTTTTAGCTGAAATGCGTTTTTTAGTGTTGCTTCGTCTTATGCCGCCTTTAACCGATGCTATCAGTAATATTTTGAAACATAACCATATTTTTTCAACGCTGACGGTAACATTTATTATCAGTATTTTGGCGGGCGAATTTTTTTCTTTGCTAGAACCTGGTATCGCGGATCCTTGGCAAGGCATTTGGTTTGCTTGGGAAACACTCACCACAACAGGATATGGTGATATCGTGCCGCATACACTGACGGGACGTGTATTAGCGGTGGTATTAATGATCATCGGTGTGGTGTTAACGTCACTTTTAACCGCTAATTTTGCTTCTTACATGTTTCGTTATAAAAATAATGAAAATAAGAAATGGCAATTATCTGTTTTAGAAAAATTAGAAAAACTAGAAAAAGATTTGGCACGTTTGAATGAGCAGGTTAAGAAATAGAAAATCACACACTTTTAGGTCCCTTGTTTCGCCTATCTTCACGCTGTTCTCTGCGTTTTTCTTCCATTTTTTCCCGTCTTTCTTCGCTGAGCCATAAGGTTTGTTGAAGCCAGGAAGAAGGAGAGTGTTCGCGCAAAGCTTGTCTGGGGCTGTTCAATTTCGGCATTTGTCCAAACTCTTTTTCCCCTATCACGCGTTTTTGATAATGGTAGTGCGTTGT
>JACREE010000078.1 GCA_016218405.1 Gammaproteobacteria bacterium | reverse complement strand
TAAATGAAATTTTATTTTTTCGTCACCAACATCCTGATGCAACAGAATACCTCATCATGGACGACAGCATGCTGCCCTTTTATCTGCCCGGTGATTATGTTTGCGGGATTAAACGTCGAGCAGAACAAATTGAAACAGTTTTGAAAAAATCGTGTATTTTAGAATTAGAAGCAGGGAAAAAAATCGTACGAAGAATAGAGGAAGGCAGCCATCCACAACGCTACAACTTGCACTGCAGCAATCCACAACACCCTCAAATTTTACACGATGTTATGTTACTTAGCGCCGCCCCGATTATTTGGCATAGGAAAAAAGAATGTTTTGAAACAGAGCGGAGAGAAATCCATGAAAAACACCAAAAGTAAAAAAAACGAGAAATCACTTTTAAGAGTCAAGCCAGGCTCCATTGACGAGTTTTTTTCAACTGTAAATTCTGTCATGCGATCTGCAGATAAAAAAGAAGCGATAAAACCACGCATAAAAACGCTATCTTTTGAAGAACCCATGGAAATGCTTCACTTTTTGAGCACCGCCAAATTAAAACTCATTCATAGAATTCGCCTACAGCCAGACTCCATCAGTAATTTAGCAAAAGATACCCATCGAAAAATTACGGCTGTTGCAAGAGACATCAATGAACTTGAAAAAGTTGGCATCGTAAAAACTCAAAGCGTAGCTAATGCCGGACATGGTAGGCGAAAAATTATACAACTAACAGCGGAAAGATTAAAACTTGAAGCGTCAATTTAACCAAAAAATCGCACGCAACTGCGATATTTCAAAGAAAAATTACGAGTTTTTTTATTTTTCAACAACCGCATAATAATATGTTTCACACCCTTTTAAACAAGAGGCGGGGTGAAGATAGGGGCCCCATTGATCAACAGGAATTCGCCAATCTTCTTCTGTTACAAAAAAAGGAATCACTTTTTTTTCTTTTAATTGATTCGTAATAGTACTCGCTCCACCAAATTCATTTGCCACATCATGATAATCTAACATCTCTTTTTCTGTTTTTATCACCAGCCAACTGAATCGACCTGTTTCATCTCGTAGCAACAAACTGCCAGACTCATCCACCAAATAAAATTCAACAATTTTTTTCTCATCAATCAAGCGATAAATAAAATCATGAACAAGGGAATCGGTTAAACTAAATTGAGAATTAGCATTTAAATTTCCAATCAAAGCACTCGACATTTCTTGAAAATATTTCTTCTGCATCTCAAAAATAGTGTTATTTATTTTATTAAAAAAATCAGGATCATCTTTCACAATGAACCTATCAATAATACCCTCGTTAAAGGCCGTCACCGCAATGTTATAATCTGCCTCACCCGTGACCATCACTTTTTTTATCGGTGAATTTTTAAGAAGCTTAAAAAAACTGACCCCGTCCATACCTGGCATTGCATAGTCCACCAACAAAACAGACACTTGATTGTTTTTTTGCGGAAGCGAAATGGCTTGCTGAATTTTTGAAAAATTAACACCCACCGCGCGACAAGATAAGCCGTCGGACGTTTCTACTTCTTCATAACCATTCAAATATTGACTATAAAAACAAAAATCCTTTTTATCCATCAACTCATTTGCAATTTTTTTGGGATCAAGTGATGTTTCAGCTCGAATTTTTTTATCCAAGGTTAGCACAATATTATTTAAATAATTTGAGTTATCGTCAACGAATAACACCTTCGTTGGATAATAAAAACAAGGCACGCATCTGCTCAACATACACTCTCCGCTTCATTAACTACATTTTCATTTATTTTTTTTACAACAGGAAATTTCAGCACAAATTCTGTAAATTCTCCCTCAACAGAAAAACAAGCCATATCCCCACCGTAACTCTTCATGACCATCTTACAAAACCACAATCCCAACCCTGAACCATTCCTGGTTTGACTAAAGAATTTATCAAATACATGAGGCAATATCTTCTTAGGCACACCTTTTCCTGTATCACGAAAATAAAGATAATTTTTTTTATTATTTTTTTTGATTCTTATTTCAACACTCCCTTTACCAGCCACATCAATATAATACAATGCATTTTTTAATAAATTAAAAAAAACATGGGTCATCAACAATTCATTTCCACAAAAAATAAAATCCGACTCTTTGTCATAATTAACCCCGCTTTTTTGGCTTTCAGAGACAAAGGGATAACGTTCTAAAGCCAATTTAACCACACTCAACATAGAACAACACTGACTTTTTGAAGCAAATTTTGCATCACCGTTGATTTTCATCAATAGCATATTAATAATTGTATTTGAAGCATAAGCTTCATCCTCTATTGAAGATAACACTTTCAGCAAAGATTGCTCTTGCTCACCCCGATTCATCAATATATTTTTTATACCTGTCGCACCCGCTCTCATCGTCAAAAGCGGTGTTCTTAACTCATGAGCGATACTCGAGCCTATCGACTTAATCGTTTGAACTTTTTCTCTTTCTAATCGTTGACGATTTTCAGCGAAAACAAAACCTATCACAGCAGAAAATAAGTAATTTAAAAAAAAGCTCAGATAATCAAACTGGGTAACTAAAAACAATCTCCCTTGATACATATAACTCAACAAAGCACCCAATAACGTGCCTATCACAAGCAACACCACGCCACTCGCCCAATCAACCAACAACATCAGAAAGGCAGAAACAGGAATAAGTGTAAATGCCCAAGCAGTGGCGCCATGATTTTGAAAAAACATAAAAGTAAAGAAAAATGGCATACAAAACAACAGGGTGACATACCAATAAACAGGCAAAAACGTAAGCCATTTCTTAGGCCAATACTGATGAAAAAGCAGCACAACAGAAAGCAACGTTGCTGTTGCACGGAGCAAAAAACTTCCGTAACTTTGTGGCGAAAAACATTTCCAAAAAAAATAAAAAACAGGATAATTAATCACCCCAAATATACCGAAAATAGTATATTGGGCACCATATTCTTCAACTCGTTTATCAATTATTTTTTTTAAATAATAAAATTTTTGAAAAAAATGACTAGACATAACCATCATCCCACCAACCATAACTTTGACACTTCACCCGGGTGTTCTCGCGCCAATCTGGGCACCAAATAACCTGGCAAAGCTGCACACAATCCTTTCCATATTTCTTTTGCTCGTGTTTCATCTACTTCAAAATGATGCGTGCCCGCCACCCTATCCAACAGATGCAAATAATAGGGCAAAACATTAGCTTGAAATAATTTTTTATTCAATTGAGCCAAGATTTCTACCTCATCATTTACACCCTTCAACAAAGCAGTTTGATTCATGACGGTCATAGCATGATTCGTCATTTTTTTTAAAGCAACTAACACTTCTTCATCCACTTCCTGAGGATGATTACAATGCACTACCATCGTCACTTTCATCCGAGAAGACAGCAACAGTGAAACTAATTCTGTTGTTATCCGCGACGGCAGCACGATGGGTAATCTTGAATGAATGCGCAAGTAATGCAACTGTGGTAGTTTTTCCAACTCAAACAACCATTTTTCTAATACTTTATCCGTGGAAACAAGCGGATCTCCACCACTGAAAATCACTTCATTTATTTCAGGATGGTGTTGAATATAGTTGATGATGTCATCTTTTCGTTGGTACGAAAGTCCATTTTCCTCATAAGGGAAATGGCGTCGAAAACAATATCGACAATGAATGGCACAAGCACGTGTTGGCATCAATAGCACACGACTTTTGTATTTGTGAACCAAACCAGGCACGGGGTTAAAGTGTTTTTCCTGAAGGGGATCGTCCGCAAAGCCTTGCACCGATTGATTTTCTTCTTGAAGAGGTAACACTTGTCGCAACAAGGGATCATGAATGTCACCCTGTTTCATTCTTCTCACAAAACCCAAGGGCACACGAAGCTTGAAAGAGTTGCTTACCACCCCCTTCAAATAAGTCTGATCCAAAGCCAGTTTTTCAAACAAAACCAGGGGATCTGTCACCGCTTCTGCTAATTGTTTTTGCCACAAATCAGATTCATGCATTATTGTTTTCAGCCTCAACACCACGGAACACGAGGGGGGGGTGTATACCCTTCATATTGTTGTCAATAAAATTAGATTTGAATTTTAAAATGCCTAAGTTTATGATTCTACACTTGTTTTTTTACGAAAACCGATGAGCGCTGGTCTTCACAGGGCTCCCCCCACAGAAGGGAAAAAATATTTTTTTGCCCCACTTATTTTTCATCTTTAATTAAGATTACATCGATAAACTGAAATTGCGCTTAAGTATTCAGCACAACCCCAAAAAATGTCTTTGCCTTGTTGTTAAGGAACTTTATGCCTGTCAACACCCTCTCCAGAAAAACCCAAGAAACTATCGAACTCGCCAGAGAAACTCAAGCAACTATCGAACTCGCTCGCCTAAACACAAAGGCAGAAAACGAATCAAAATTAAGTGTAATCCTACGCTTTTTCGCCATGATGGCAGGTTGGCTCGACTTATGGGGCACAACTGGGGGTGCCGGCGTCAAAATGACCACGGGGTTGGTGAATGCCACCGCACCCAGTTCCCAACTGGCCACCGATACCAGCAATGTAGCTCGAGACTCGAGCCTTCTGTCCGCACTCGGCTTCTTCTTGAACAATTTTCTCAATATGTTTCGCCTCATCTTGACGGGCAAAGGAAAAGAAAATCGTTTCACGACCATTGCCTACTCCGCCTTGGGCATTTGTGGCCCCATCCTCGCGGGTAGTATCATTGGTGTGGCCGCAGGGGTAGCGGGTTTTTCTGCTGTCCTCGCCTCCTTTGGCTTTACTATCGCTTTGTTAATCACACCCATCCTAGGCGTCATCATCAACGCCAGTATTCTTTTGCGCAATTCCTTCCGCTTAATCAGAACCTACCAAGGCCTCGAACCAGAAGGATTACTGGCGCAGAAAAAGAAAAAAAGAGAAGCCGTAAGAGACGATGACAATGACGATGCCAAAAATAGGTTCACGCGCTTTCAAGCGGAATGCGCTGCACTTGAGTGGTATTTGGACTCCATCAAAAAAACAACAAAGAAAGAGCGGGTCAATAAAGCCGATATAGAAGACGAGGAACGTTTTAGAAAATTTAAAGACGCCACCTTTGAAGAAAAAAAACTTTTAGACGATGTTAAAAAAACCTTCAGTCTGAAAAAATTTATTTCGCCCCAGGACTTCAAAACTTACTTAAGCGATCACCCAGACGAAGCTGCCGCTTATGCTATCTCCCTCATAAAGGCACAAAAAGCCAAGTGGGACTCACGCAGAAAGTTTTTTGTCCCCAGTACTATTTTATGTCTCACCTTCATTGCATCTTGTCTCATAGGCTTTTTGTATTTATTAAGTCTTACCATGCCGTGTGCTTTCCCTGCCTTAGTTGCCGCCGCCGCAGGATTGCAAATAGCCGGTTATGCATTGGGGTTCAGCGTCTTAGGGTGTATGACCGCGTTTGCTGCTTTTTCTATCCAAGGCGCTATAACTCAATACCGCACCTGGGCTAAGCAATACGATGATATTTTGGAACAAAACAAAACCTTTAAAAAGCTGTCCGAAGCAAATCAAACCACTTCGGCAGAACAATCAAAGTGGGGACAGTTTTTACAACAAAGTCAAGAGCTTAAATCACTTGAACGTACCAGCACAAGCTTAAAGTACACTGGCGCAGCCGGCATCTTAGTGGGCGGCCTTATCACTGCCATCGCGCTGATGCCTTTCGTTAACATTATTTTCTTGGGCATAGCCGGTGGTGTACTGGCCGCTATAGGTACAGCACTCGTGATAGCCAGCGCCATCAAGGCATGGGAAGAACGGAACCCAAAAAAAATCATTGAGGACTTGGCAAAGGAAAAAGGTGAAAACACACTTTCTAGCTTACTTGCCAAATTGAGTGAGAATAAATCAAATGCACCCAAACCTGCTCCAACCACCTCTGCCTCGACCACCACGGCAGCGACTCGCCATGATGAACCGGCAGACAGCGCCGCATCACCGCCTCCCGACAGCCTCCCTCCCGCTCCTCTTGTCGGGGCTGATCAAACAACGCCACGCCCAGTCGTTATTCGTGTTGCTGCTGCTGTACCACACAGATATACCTCTCTTACCTGAAGATGCGAACCCTCGCACAGGGCTGGGGGTGAGATTGAGACGATCGTGATCTTGAAAAAACCCGAGCATGTTTGTTACCTGTAAGGGTTTTTTCAAGATC
>JACREE010000077.1 GCA_016218405.1 Gammaproteobacteria bacterium | reverse complement strand
TAACAATCAATAAGATTTTTAAATCCGGTTAATTCTCTATCCTCTTTTTCTAATTTTTGCACTATTTCTTGTGGAGAACGGAAATGTAATAAGATTGGTACCTGTTCAATAAATTTCTGAAATCGCTGAAGACCCTCTGGCATTGACCAACAATGGACAAAACAAGCAGTGACATATCCTTGACTAAATCCCTGTTTTTCTAAAGCAGCATAAGAACGCACAAATTCGCCAAACACATCCCCACACTCATGCTCAAGAACAAGTAATTTTGCTATGCATTCATTAGTATATTTAAATTGCCTGAGTGTCATTAAAAATGCCGCAAGATGCCTCATCTTTTCTTTAGCATCAACCGATAACACCCAAGACATCAATGTCTCACGCTTCAACTTTAATTTAAGATAAGGAAGCAAGTGAATAAAATCCTTGATTACCCCTTTTTTCAAGCAGAGCAATGCTTTTATATTCGCAACGAAAAACCCGTGTTCACGAAAAATTGAACAGTACCTTACAATATTCCGAAATTTTTTTTCCCATTTTCCTTCTCTGAGTTGATTAATTATTTGGTCTGGAGTCAAAACAAGACCTAATTTTGGTAGAAGTTGAAACAACATTAGCAACTGCTCAATGCTCTCTTCTTCAGAGCAATACCATTCAAGAAAAGCAACGACTTGAGTTCTATTAAATTTCTGCTTTTTTAAATTCTGGTGAATATAGGTCAACACCTCAAAAGGAGACCTTTCTCTGTAATTAAGAACAAACAAAGATTTAATTAAATTTACTGGGTAGGATATCGACTCTAATTCTTTTAAGAATAAATCATATTCTATAATTTTTTTTCTACCTAAGTGGGTATCAAGCAAAGCTATCATCGATCCACAATTAAATTTTGAGATAAAATAGGTATAATAATTAATAATTATATTTTTCATTTTATCTGGAAAAAAAACCAATAAATATTTTAATTGCGTTAAATGCGCCATCCTTTCAGGCATGGTGGGATAAGAAGCGAAGCGACAAGCAATTTGCGCATGATTAAGCCCCTGGCTCACCAAATCATGATGGACTTGTCTAAATTCAGTCGGCAGGGGCGAAAGAACTTGATTAAAAAACAAAAGTTGAAGTATCAGTTCTTTGTCATACCCAAGTAATGTCAGTTCATTCAGAGAATCTGCAATAGTTCTTATTTCTGCCAAACCCTGCTCAGAAGTAGTCACTTCCATGAAGTGTGCCTGATCGCCCATCATCACAAAATAATCCTGCCAACGGAGAAACAACAAGGACAAGTCTTCTGGCTGATTTAAATCGCTCTCCCTTTTTTTGGCAGTTGATTCACTTGCATCAAGCGGTCTTTTTCTACTATTAAACTCAGGTGAAGGTGAAGGCATAAGGGATTCTCATTTCACTTCAAGGAAAGGATAATTTTACTAAAAAAACCCATCATTATCCTTAAGGAAGCCTTTTTTCAAAGGTATAATTAGAAAAATACTGCACTTAATTTTTATTAAAAAAGCTGGGACGTTCAATGCTTTCACTCAATGATAGCGAGCTTTCCACTGAGGATGTGGACGAAGGAGAGGGGGTTCGAAACATGACACATCGAGAAAAAAACATGGCATCCACAGGGGTCGTCACCGGGGTCGACTCACATAGACAATCCCTCTCTTTCATTGGCTCAAATTCATCTTGATCATTCTCACACTTATTTTCTGTGTTTTCTCTTTTTTCATCCGCTTCCTCTATCAACAAGAGACGCTTTAAATCCTCACAAAAAAATTGCCACAAATGGTGATTTATTCTTTCTTCAAACTGATGAAATTGAATCGTTGCTAAGGCTGTTTCTCGAATGTAAGATCCTGCAGAAAAAAGAAATTCAGCTTTACCCTTCTCTCCCGCACAAGCCACTAAAAACTGAAGTTTTCTTAACCCCTCTCCCGTTTTTAAAATTTTTATTATCCATTCAGCCTCCAAAAACCCTAATAGCACAGGCATACAATTTGCCAATTGTATTAAATCCCGAAGTATTTCCACCCCATCTTCTGTATTCAAAAGATCAACGATAAAAACAGGCTCAATGAAATTGGGCAAAACTTTTAGATATTTTTGTAATTCTCGAAAATACCAAGCCTTTTCTTCTCTTATCGAAAAAATGATATTTTTTTCAAAACAATCTAAGTAAGCTTTAATTCCAACATCCGTTTTTAGGGGTGCTTGTGCCAAATCACCCTCCCATTTTTTAGCAACTGATACGGTTGCATCAAGCGATTCTTTCTCACCAGTAGGCATACATTATTCCCGTTTCATTTAAGTTGACGTGAATTACATACTTCACGCGCCTGAGTTTTTGGTTTTTTAGCATCCCAGCCAGGGCCCATCTTAACTGTTAAAAAATGTTTGCATATGAATAACTATGCGCACATTTTTTAACAGTCAAGCTGAACCCTGGTTGAGCGCTAAAAAACAAAAAACTCAGGCGCGTGAAGTATACTAAAAAACCTTTAGCCTATCCTTAAGGAAAGATTGGCTTTTTTCATTTACATCTAACTTGGAAAGCATCCTTGCAACACTTCTTCAAAAGCTTCCCCCAGCAAGGGCGAGCGCTCAGGCGTAGAAGAGGACGTGGTCGTTCTTCGAAACAAGCGATATTGTTCCCCTACCCGTAGAGACGGCTGTTCACTTCTGGATGTCGTCTCTCCATCAGAATCAAATTCAGCAGGAGTGGTAGACCCAGGCGAAGGGGGTGCTTGAACAACACTTAAAGTAGAAGATAAATCCGCATACAATGCACTTCTAAAAGAATCCGTTATTTTTTCTATAAACTGAGCACTCTCATTCGAACTTAGCGCTATTTCTTCAATATTTTGTATTAATTGAGGGAATAACTTAACTTTGTTTTCATCTCTGGCATAGCTCATCAGAAACTGAAGTTTTTTCAAACCTTCGCCTGTTTTCAATATATTTATTATTTTCATGGGAATAAAAAACGGTGATAAAACAGAGATACCTTCCGCTAAAGTGGCCAGCTGATTTTTGTTCCTCTCTATAGAAAAAGGACTGCCAAAATAAGAGACGATTTCCTGACAACCAAAACCATTCTCAAATAAGTTGATCAAATTTTTTAATATTTTCATTCCTTCTGCCCGAACAGCCAAATCCGATAGTTGCCCAAAGTAGAAAATTTTTATAAAGTTATCATGCCATCGGATAATGTTTTCTATGGTTTCTTCTGACAGAACCGTTAACAAAGATTTTATTTGCATATCTCGATAACCACGACATTTCATATTTTGATAATGAACAGTAAGGTGTTCAAGTTTCTGAAGTCCCTCTTCAGTTTTTAACAAATTCATTATAAAAATAGGCTCAACAAAATCCGGCAATGCTTTCACACACGTTTCCAATAACTGAAAACATTTCATTTTCTCAGCCATTGTTTCAAAAATCATAAAACAATCAACCAAGTGTTCATGTTTAAAGCCATGCGTTATCAACACGAAATGAGTTTTCCAAAAATCATCAGGCAAGGACTCATCCATTTTATTAAAAGAAATAAATTGTTTTTTTTGCTCGAACGTATATTGCAGTTCGGTAAGCTTTTCTATAAATTTAACAGTGTTTTTTATTTTTTCTCTTCCGTCTCTTGTTGTACACCATTCGCCGAGTTGCTCAATATCAAATTTTCCTAATAACTCTTGATGCCAATCTAAAACGACTCGCATCACTTCCACCACCTCTCTCTCGTCTCGAGTAATAATTTCTCTGGCTTCTAAATCCGTAAAACCACGTCCTTTGAGTTCTGCATAACAAGCAATCAAAATTTGAAATTGACGCAGCTCGTTATTGTCGTTTATAAATATATTTTTTATTTCACAAGGAAGAAGAAAACACAATAAAACAGGTAACTGTTCGATCATTTTTTTAAAACGAAAAATGCCTTTTCCAAGACTTAAGTAATATTTAAAACAAGCCATTCTCTCAGAATAATCGAAACCATTTTCCTCTAAAGCAGCATTAAGTCCTACAAATTCATTTAACAACATGCCCGTGTTATACTCAAACAAAAGCAAGGTTCCAATATACTCTTCAGGGTAATGACACTCTTTTATCAGCACAAGAAACGCATCAAGAGATTTTATTTTTCTCTCCCCCCCCACACACAATGACAAGCCCGTTATTCGAGCATGACTGACATTTTGTCTGAGATAAGGATGTAAACGTATCAGAATTTCAAACCCTTCTTCTGATAACATGGTCAAAAGACGATTCGCCATCTTATCTGTGTAACCTAGCTTATGAATGACTGTATAGCGATTAGAAAAATGTTGAAGTTTATGAAATCCATCTTCTTCTGCTAATAAAAAACTGATTTTCTCAACAAAAATTCGGCCAGGAAAACTTAAAATCACCCTAATCCATTCTTGTAATTGGTGATTATTTTTCTCTTTTATCAAACAATGTGTAAATAAATCTGTGATTTGTTCATGATTAAAACCATTTATCATCAAAGCGTGATGAAAACATTCAAATTTAATAGGCGAAAAATTTACACCGTAATCCAACACACACAAACGATCCAACAAACTCTCATTATACAGAAGTTTTTTAAATATCTTTAAAAACTCAATATACCCTCTCATGACAAGCTTACCTTCACGAGAAGTCGATAAGTCAGCTATTTGTTGATGATTAAATTTCAAAATAAGCTGGCGATGAAAAACAAGGATGTCATCGATGAGATCGTCTTGAAAATGTGTCAACAAACATTGCGCGAGTGATTCCGAATAACCATTTGATTGCAAGCGATGACACTTAAGAATACGGGAAGTAGCAAGCAGTTCACGTCTTTTAGCAGATGACATTGTTTCATCAAGGCTCCTTTTTTTAGTCACAGACCGAGTAGGCATAGATGGCTCCTGATTTGATTTTAATCAAACTAAAATTGTACTAAAAAAAACGGGAATTTATCTTTAAAAATGCCCTAAACAGCCCCTAATTTTTTGTCATATTTGGTACTGAGTTGAATATTCATCAAACAAGGGAGCATATTCAAATCTGTTTGGAGACGGTGTTCGAAACAAAGCATATTGAGAAAACAATATTTCGGTTTCAGACCTCTCATTTTCAGAACCCCTCACTTCAGCTTCAGCAACAGCTGTTTCTTGCCTCTCTTCTAGCGCCTCAGATATTTGATGTTCTGGCTCTCCATAAGCAGGTGAGCCCATCGGTATTTCTTGCCCCTCTTCTGGCGTCTCGGATACTTGATGTTCTGGCTCTCCATGAGCGGGTGAACCCATCGGTATTTCTTGCCCTTCTTCTGGCGTCTCGGATACTTGATGTTCTGGCTCTTCATGAGCAGGTAAACCCAGGTGAATTTCCCATTCATCTAATGCATTGTATAAGTCACTGTAAAAAAATCGTCTCAAGTCACTCATGATACTTTCTGAAAATTGACCAATATTGCTTGTGGCTAATGCTGTCTCTTGGACAGATTGCATTAACCTAGAAAGAAATTCTTCATTATTTCCATCGTTCACACACGTCACTAAATATTGAAGTTTTTGCAAACCTTCCAAACTATTTAAAATTTTTACAATCTTTTCAGGTTCCAAAAATCGTGATAAAACGGGGACAAATCCAGCTAAGGCACTCAACTGATCTTGGTTTTTATCAAAAGCAGGATGACCATTAAAACATGCTGTGATTTTTTCACCGTCAAAACCGTACTTCAATAAAACGAGCAATTTTTCTATTTTCTCTCTACCTCTTTCATGAGCAATCAAACGAAATAACCAATGAGGATTAACAATTTTTGTAAAGTCATCATGCCAATGAATGATATTTTCTAATACTTCATTTGTCAGCATTTTCAAGATGCGTATTGCTTTTAGATCGGTATAACCACATACTCTCAATGCCTGATAATGAACAACAAACTGGCGAAGTTTATCTAACCCATCCTCTGATTTTAAGATCTCAAGGATAGAGCGTCTGATTTGAGAATCCGTATAATGATATTTTCTAAAATTTTCGTAGTAATTAATTAGAACTTGAAAGTACTCTAGTATATCACCCTCTCCCTCCAGTTTATCTATGATTTCTTGGGGAGACAGAAAATGAGACAAGGTTTTCACCTGTTTAACAAAATTTTTAAAATAATGAGTATCTTGTTCTATTAACCAACATTGAATAACACAACGGACAATTTGTTCATGACCAAAACCATTTTTTTCTAAAGTGGAACAAAACCGTGTAAATTCATTAGATAGCACACCATTTTCACATGCAAAAACCAGGAGTGAAACAGTAGATGCTTCACTATAATCACCCCCTCTGAGCATTGATAGGAACTCATCCAGGTGTTTCATTTTTTCTCTATTCTCAACAGACAAGAATAGAGAAACCATCTTTTCATGATCAAACTTTTGACCAATATAGGGCTGCAAACGCAAGAATGATAAAATCATTTCTTCTGACAGTTGTTTCAATAATAACTTTGATTGTACGTTTGTATAACCGTATCGCTGAAATTCAGAATGATAGGATCTAAAACGTTGGATGATTCCTTCATGAGATTGATTTTTTAACATCTCCACTATCGTTTTAGGCAGAAAAAAAACCAACAAAGGGGTCATCCATCGAGCAAGCAAGTCCAAATAATCTACTCTTTGAGTTGCCGTTAAGTGACCAGAAAAACAGTCCATTACAGTCGAATCATCAAATCCATTCGCTTGTAAGAGACGGGTGACGGCCATCAATTCATTAGACAATAATCCATCCTCTCGATTGAAAAAGAAATCATGACGCATTTTTTCTTCAGAATAACCACGTTGAATACAATTCATCAAAAAGATGACAGCACGCGTGATCTTTTCTATTCCTTCATTCGATTTCAACAAATCAATCAACTGATTACAATCTACTTTTAACTTCAAGTAAGAATCAAAACGAATAAGAATTTCTACTATTTCATTATTTATCGTTAATAAATAACGTATGTGTTCATCCTCATAACAACATGCTTTAAGCGCCTTACATTTTTTTATAAAATATTGAATTTTCTGTAATCCATTTTCAGTTATTAAAACATTAATGATTCTGGCGGGTGCTAGACAGCTCGACAAATGTGCTGCCGTTTCAGCAAATTCTGTTAAATAGTGCATCCTTTCATTTAGGGTGGGGTGGGAGGCAAAATAGCTGGCAATTTGTACGTGATTTAAACCATATGATTGTAGTACACGGTGAACTGTTATAAACGCAGAGGGTGAAAATGAAAAAGTTTGATCAAAAAGCAACATTTGATGTATGAGAATTTCATCATACCCAGCCACGTTTAATTCATTCAGGAAATCGACTAAATACATAATTTGTCTCAAACCAGGCTGAGAAGCAGCCAATTCTATCCATTGTTCTCGAGTCGCTATTCTCAGAAAATATCTAGGAAAACAACTAAACACGAAGAATAAAACTTCATCAGAGCACAAAAGATGTCTTCTTTTCGCCGCAGAAGGCTCTCCTACCGTATCTCTTGTTCTAGGATTATTACTCGGCACATTCACACCCTCACCTCACTAAGCAAGCCAGGATTGTACTAAAAATGCGCTTGTTTGTCCTTAAGGGAACCTTTACGAAAAAGGCCTCGGGTCTTTGGAACTCTGCGGAACATGACCTACCCCCAATACCTCATCCTCATTCTCTTCCAAAGACCCATCAAATCCGGGCGCAAACAATGGCAAAGGCGATCGTCTAAAAAATAAACCCGGGGAAGAAAAAGATTCAGCTTGTGTTTCCCCTGAATCAGTGGGGGCAACTGAACCTATTGTGCCGCAATAATAATTATCTTCGATTTCCAAAATACTCATCACCTCTGCACAAATCTGATGGGGTAACAAACCAGATCCTTCACCCAATACTTCATTCAAACGCTGAAGCTTTTGTAACTTTTTATCCGATTCCAACATCAAAACAACAGAATCAAATTCCACAAAATCAGGTAGAAGCTGAATACATTTTTTCAACTCTTGAAACCAGTACATTCTTTCAGACATGGTTGAAAAAAATATGAAATAATCCGCAAGATGATGGCAATCAATCCCAAGTATTTTCAAATCCTCGTGAAGTTGGGTAAACCCATCGGGCAGAGGCACATTTTCTTGATTAGCAACAAGAAGTTTTTCTTGTTGCTGTTGTTCAACATACCCTAAATCCGAAATCGTTTTTAAAAATTCAGAAAGATTTTTAATGATCTCTCTACCAGATTCTGTGGATGAATATTCAATAAGCTGATCCATGTCAAATTTTATCGCTAAAATAGGATGCCAATTAAGGATGTGCTGTATCACACCCGTTTCATCTTCTTCTAGATGAGTCAACAAATATTTAATGTGACTCTCTTCACGACCATATATTTTGAGATTATCGTAATAAGAAATTAGAATTTTAAAATTATCCAATAATCCCATGGGGTTCAAAATCGCCTTAGGATCTTTTAACCTAAAAATTATCTCTTCATAAGAAAGAAAGTTTGACAGCATGGGCAATTGTTCAATAAATTTTTCCATTCCGTGAACATCTCGATCCATTGAAAGCCAAGCCAAAGAAATGCAGTGTGTGATATATTCATATATAAAATTATTTTTTTCTAAAGCAAAACAAATATGACTTAACTTTTTAGAAAGTAAGCCGCTATCATACTCAATCATCAACAAAGAACCCTTACATTCCTCTGTAAAATGAAGTTCTTCAAGCAACCCAAGAAATAAACAAATATTTTTTATTTTTCCATCAGGGCTATCAAATACAAACAACCGATCAATTTGTTTATGTGAATACCTGTCGGTCAGAAAAGGATATAAATGAATAAAAACGTCCACTCCATTTTCTGGCAACCATTTTGAAATATTTTTTGACTTAAAAATCCCATAACCTAACTCACGAAATCTATCGCAACGATCAATAAAAACATGTAGTTTTTGTAATCCATTTTCTTTTTTTAAGGAATGAATAATTCGTTCGTGAGATAAAAATTGAAGAAAGTGGTTCACCGATTCAAGCAGATCAAATAAATAAGAGGAATCTTGTTCTGTTGATAAGCAACACTTAAAACAATCAGCAATTTGTTTATGACCAAATCCCACTGTCTTTAAAGTGCAATGGGTACGCAACAAAATCTCGCTAGGGAAAGTCACGATACTGTCCGACAAAAATAAGTCTTTAATCAACACTGCCTCATAGCCAAGTTGATTAAGTGTTTTTAAAAATTCAATCTGACATTTAATTAATCCTCTACCTGCATCAGAACCTGATAATTCCACCATTTGCTGACAAGTGAACCTTAAATACAGGAAAGGACCCCAGCAAAGAATATCTTCTATCAAATTTTCCTGTAGATGGGTCAACAAACACTGCGCTTCAGAATCTGTATAACCAGGTTCACCACGTAAAGCAGGGTAATAATTCACAAAACGTTGAAGACACATCAACCCATCTTCATTGTTCAAAATGCTTGTAATAGTAATCGTACTAGATTGCAACGAATCAGATAAAACAGCTACCCCTTTAGCGAATTGCGCTAAGCCTTCCATCCTCTCTTGCATGCTATCTAAAAAAGAGGAAAAATAACGGGCAATTTGATCGTGATTTAAACCATATGCGGATAAAGTATGGTGGATTCCATTAAACTCAGCAGGTAAAAATAAGAAAGTGCTCTTTAAGAAAAGCATTTGCAGTATCAGCGGCTTATCATACCCAAGCTGGGTCAGCTCATTCAAAGAATTTGCAAACTGAATTATTCTCAATAAACCAAAATCTGTGCGAGCAAACTCGATAAGCCGTTCTTGACACCCTATCATCATGAAGTAATCATGCCAGCGGACCAGCATCTCTGCTAATCCTTCCGCACGATTCAAAACATACGCTATGTGTGCTTCGTTGTATTCACAATTACGTAGCGCTCGCTCCTGCCTTTTAGCGCTTAACATTTCTTCGCCAAAGACTCTTTTTCTACTTTTATGTTCAGATTCAGATAAAAACGAAGGTGAAGGCACAAATAGCTCCTGTTTCATCAATTAAACGAGGATTGTACTAAAAATGTTCTTCTCTATCCTTAAGAGAACCTTTACTTAACAAGACATACACCGCGCCCACCCCCCCTCTGTTGACAGGCGCAGAATGAAAAGCAAGCACATGGTTACACGCTTGCAGCGTTTGATTTAATTGGTTTTTCAAGACAGGATATTTCGTCCCCCGCCCAGTGTTTTTCCCATGAATAATAGACACGCAACCATAAGCCCGCTTCAAACAATCCGATAAAAATTGACGGGTTTCTTTCTGAGCTTGCGCTGCATACAAACCATGCAAATCTAATACGGCCTCAGGATGAAATTTACCTCGTTTTAATTGGCTGAAAACCCGATTTTGAATACCTGGGCGACGAAAAGATAATACATCCTCTCCTCCCACGGGTGGCAGTGTTTGTTGCGGATATACATCCCAGTCCAACTCCGCGACAGGCGCTCGCACCCGTAGAACAGGCTTAGACGAATGAGCTATCCACTGCCTGCTTGAAGTAAGGGGACGCACCCCTGCCACGGCTTCTCGAAATAACGCCCTATCCTCATCACTCAACACGTTATCTAATTTGTCACTCTTTTTTTTCATGATATCCTGTACTTTATCTTACCTCATCAGGTTATTTTAGATGTCCGCCTCCTCCCCCGCGCCACAAACGGTGGGCGATCTCATCCAGTTCGCCACCCAACAATTTGAAGAAGCCTCCCTCTTTTTTGGTCATGGCACAGATAATGCCTGGGACGAAGCCGTCGCATTGGTCTTATTCGTATTAAAACTGCCACACACCGTATCACGTGATATTTTAAGCACTCAACCGAGTCAAAAAGAAAAACAAGCCATACTCGATCTTATTCAACAACGCGTGAGCACACGCAAACCTTTGCCTTATTTAACTCATGAAGCTTATTTTGCGGGCTTGCCTTTTTATGTCAATGAGCACGTTTTAATTCCTCGCTCACCGATAGCAGAACTGATTGAAACACAATTTACGCCCTGGATTAAGCCAGATAAGGTTAAACGTATTTTAGATATGGGCACAGGCTCAGCGTGCATCGCTATCGCTTGTGCATTAGCCTTTCCTGATGCACAAGTCGACGCGGTAGATGTTGATCCTGCTTGCTTAGAGGTCGCTCAGATTAATATCAAACAACATCAACTAGAAAAACGGGTTCATCCCCTTCGATCTTATTTATTCGAACACCTCTCGGCCCAACACTATGACATCATCGTCAGTAATCCACCTTATGTTGATCAAGAGGATATGGATGCCTTACCCAAAGAATATTTACATGAACCTCAGCATGCCCTGTTTGGTGGAACAGATGGTTTAGATTTAGTGAAAATCATTTTACAACAAGCCAAACATTTTCTCCGCCCTCACGGGATTTTAGTGATTGAAGTCGGTAACAGCGAAGCCGCCATCATGGCACAATTTCCTCAACTCCCGTTTATTTGGCCCAGCTTTGAACGAGGCGGCGGAGGCGTGTTTATTTTGATGGCGGAGGATTTGTAAGGTTTTTGATACAAATCTGTTTCCAATTGATATAAAGTGTTGTACACTTTTAAGGTGAACATAATGAGGATATATGGATATTTATGAAGTTAAGCTATCAAAACGAGCTGAAGATAATTTAGAAAAAATACCCAGACATATTATCTTCAAGTTGCAAACATGGATTGATGGAGTAAAAAATGATGGGTTACGTGAAATGCGTAAACGCTCTGGTTTTCATGATGAACCATTAAAAGGCAAACGTCAGGGTCAACGCTCTATCAGATTAAATAAAGCCTATCGGGCAATTTATATTATCGACACAAATGAGACCATCAACTTTATTGAAGTCATGGAGGTAAACAAACATGAGTACTAATAGGGCCACCCCGATGAGTGACAAAAGCACAACCTTCCTTGAAGGTCTGACTGGCAAAAAAGTAACATTGGGTAATTTGCTTTGGTCAGTTCGTGAATGTGATGAACTAAGTCAAACTGAATTTGCAAAAAAATTAAAAATCTCTCGTCAGTATCTTTGTGATATTGAACATGGTAGACGCGGTGTAAGCGCCAAGGTTGCTGCAGATTTTGCTATAAAACTAGGCTATTCTCCTATTCAATTTATTCGACTGGCCATTCAAGATGACCTTAATAAACAAGGGTTTCATCTTAACATTGAGATTCATGAACAAAGGAATGCCGCTTAAATTAATTTTTTCGGGAAGAGACAGGGGGTTCAATTTTTCTATATACATCCTCCATCTTTTCTTGCCCCTTTACCGGCTTATAAAATCGTACTGTTCCCCAACGATACTTCGCCGCTGGCAACAGAAAAGCAAGTGCCAGCCCACTTGTAATCGCAATCAGGGTAATAAACAAAGCCAAGGTACGTTTGTCAGGTGAGGCACGGAGCACACGACGATTTCTTTTCAGTTTTTCTACAAATTGATCATATCGCTCTTGCGCATCAGCTATTTTTTTCTGATTTTTTAAAATATTGAGCGCCGCTTCAACCACACGATATTTAACACACAAAGGATGATCATCAGGTAAAGTCGAACTTGTTTTTTTCACTTTTTGTAAATAGGCCTCGCAACTTGCGATCAACTCATTCACTTTTTTTTCTATTGTTGATAACTCTGTTTGTGTTGCTACTGATACCGTTTCTGCTCCCGCTAATTTTTTTTTCTTTCTTCCCGATTTCATTCTCGTTTTTTTAATAACTTCATCAGCTTCATCATCCGCTTCATCCCCCGAAGATGAAAGATCTGAAGAAGAATCAAACGATTTCCTCGCCACTTTCTGATTATGCATGCTCGCCATCTTAAACAATTCACCACGTAACATACGATAATTTTTATCAGATACCGTATACCCACACACCTTATTCAAGCCATTAACGATCATAGCAAGACCACAATCATTTCCTTTTTGCAGAACAACAGACTCAACCCTCGTCACGCCTTTCAATTGGCTACCGTACGTCTTCTTCAGTCTTTCACAAACATCTCTAATCGATTTCTCCAAACTCTGCTTAGCTCTCTTCCTATTGGGGCACAATGAATCCAACAAAGTAAGCGTCAAGGTGGTCTTCCCTCCTTGCGTCATCACTGCCTGACAATTCGTTATTTCAAGCACCCAGGCCACCCAATGTGCATTGCTTTGGTTAATCATAAAAAAACATCGAACAGCTTGCTCCTTTTCCTCTTTATACTGTTCCACCAAGCACTTAATGGCTTCAAATAAAAAATTTTCTTTTCCTTCTAGGGGTGGAGAAACAAAACGATCCCACACCACATGGCGATTTTTAGGCAAGAGCTGTACAAAATGATTCATGCCTGGGACATCGGATTCCTGCTCATTCAACCATTCCATATTTGGCATTAAATACAACATCAATAAAATGAGATATTCATCACTTAAAAAACCATCCCTTTGAATGGGGCTTAACTTCACGGCTTTTTCCAGATCAAAACAAAGTGCTTCGGGCGTTAATGGCATATTCGCTCTCACTTCTCTAAAGATTCAATACCGTTTTCACAAAGGGGATCGTCAAACGACGTTGTGCCGACAAAGAAGCCTCATCTAATTTTTCAAGCACAAGAAATAAATCTGACATTTGCCTTGCACAACGACGCAATAGAAAATTGCCCACTTCTTGTGATAGTTCAAACCCACGTTCTTTCGCTCTGGTTTGCAAAGCCATCACTTTATCCTCATCCGCCAACAAATGCAGTTGGTACATCCAACCCCAACTCAGTCGGGATTTTAAATCAGCTAACGACAAAGCCAATTCGCTGGGAGGCACATCACCGCTCACGATCAATTTAGTTTGAGCAGCTCTAGAACGATTATATAAATGCATCAGTGATTCTTGCCAAACAGCCTCTTGCGAAATACACTGAATGTCATCAACACACACCAAAGAAATCGTTTCTAAATTTTCTAACAAACCAGGATGAAATTCTTGATAATTTGATAAAGGAAGATATAAGGCGGACTGCTTTAACTGTGTCATCTCATGACAACATGCTTGTAAGAGATGGCTTCTTCCACTTCCTAACACACCACCAATATAAAAAAAATGATCTTCATTTTGAAGAAATTGTTTAAGGTGAGTCATCAACTGCGCATTACGCCCTATCAGAAAATTTTCAAACGTTGCATCTTCTTGCAATCGTATTCCCAATGTAAGTTGCGTGGCGTAATTCATCATATTTAGTCGTGAGTAAAATGCGCCTGTAAGTGACGCATAAACACCATAATAATAGAAGCAGCAGGCAGCGCTAGCAAAACACCCACAAACCCGAATAAATGTCCCCCTGCCAAAATAGCAAAAATAACCGCAACAGGATGTAAACCAATACGATCACCAATTAAATTGGGCGTCAGCAGAGTATTATCTAACCCACTCCCCACTAAAAATACCAATAAGGCATACAACACATGCAACCCGTCATGGTATTGAATAAACATCATCAAACTGGCCACACTCATGCCTACAATCAAACCCAGGTAAGGCACAATATTAATTAACCCCGAAAATAAACCCACCAATAACGCAAACTCCAATCCTGCCAACCATAATCCCACCGAATAAATAATCCCTAAGGCGATAATTACGATCAATTGCCCACGCAAAAAAGCACCTAACACTTCATTGCATTCTGAAACAAATTTAATGATTTTTCCTCGCGCAGAACGAGGAAAAAAAGTTAACAAACTACGCCACACTGAATTCCAATCACGCAATAAATAAAAAGTCACCACAGGCACCAATAAACAGGTAAACACACTTTCAATGATCATCAACCCTGAATGAGATAAGGTTTTCCAAACAGACATCACCACCGAACCTGTTTGCTGCACATTGTTCGTCACTATTTTTTTGAAGTAATCAAAAGGCAGCACTTCTTCAACGCCTAATTTATTATTTATCCACGGTAACAAAGTTTGTTGTATCCAAGCCAATAAGTCCGGTATTTTTTTATAAAATAAGATGAGCTGAGACTCAAGCAATGGCAGCAATAAAATCAAGGTAAACACAATCAACAACAAGAAAACAAAGAACACGAGGGAAGCAGCCCAAGTGCGTGACATGCCTCGTTTTACTAAAAATGACACCAGGGGATCACCCAAGTAAGCGATGATAAAACCAGCCAAAAAAGGCGGCAAAACAGGCCCTAAAAAATAAAGCGCCACCACCACTAAAACGGCTGTGATCAATCCCACTTTTTCTTTTTGAATACGTTCCATGTTAGTTCTCACCCTTTCCATATGTAATTTAATTCATGCGGCGATGGGCTAGGGTCAAGCACAAGATGGGTATTCGTTTGCAAAGCCTTCATCAACGCTGCCCTATCTGCATTTGCCAAGGTCACATCAAAAATAACTTTGGTGGGTTCCACTCGTAATATTTGAATAGAAGACACTTCACTTAATGACTGCAAGTAAGCATTCACAGACGCATAATGCGTGACATTCCCAATTCCTACGACGGTCAACACAATGTGTTCTTCATTATTTACTTCCACAGCGGTTGCACTGCTAATCAGATCAGAAGCTTTTAATAAGCCACTTAAGATAACACCTTCCCGTGTCACCCCTTGCTCAGACCAACTGAATCGTTTGCCATTTTTGAGCAACAACCATTTTGCTTTCCAATGCTTATTGTCAGATAAAACAGAAGCCACCAAAACCAAATCAGTACCATAACGCGCAGAAGCTTGCGAAATATTTGCCATATTAAAACGAAGCACATCTGCTGCGGTGAGCGCCCCCAGGTCATCTAAATCCGCCATGGGAAGCATTAAATCAAGTCCTTTTGTTTTACCTGTAAACTTCACTTGTTTAGCTAATTTATCTTCCTCATCATTTTCCACAAGCTGAGGTTTTCCACCTTCATCCACCACCAACCAAAACAACACATGCGTTAAATTAGCATCAACAGTCGCCACACTCGCTACTTTATTTTCAACAGGCGCCGTCTTGGCTGTTTTTATCAAGGCATCCACTGCTTTAGGATCAAATTCAACCGTTAAGTTGAGTACGGTTCTATCACTGCTTGATGCAACTTGTTCAGCAGGCACATCCCCCTCCTCTTCCTCACCGTCATCTTCTTCAGCATCGGCGTCGTCTTCTTCCACTTCCTCTTGTTCCATTTGATAGCGGTAACGCGTGACGTAAGAATAGACTTGCTTGATAGAATTAATATTCAGTTGGGTTGCCAAAGCAGGATCGCCACTGACTTGTTTTACTACCTGGGCCAAAGCCGTACGTACCCCCTGCTCCCGGTCTGCCTCAGACTGAGAGTTTACCTTGATCGTAGCGGTATAGGCGGCGCTTTGTGCCCAACAAGGGCCAGCCCCACACAGAAGAAAAACAAAAATAAGCCACCCACCGATCCGCTCTTTCATGCCGCGTATTCCTAGATATTGCAGTTTAGATTAAAAATTGGCTATTATACTCGAACCGAACAAAAATAATCTTACTACCTATGATAAAATCCGACTTGGTTCAAATCATAGCAAAACAGCTGCCAGACACTCCTGAATATAGGGTAAGCGAAAGTGTCAATCAACTTATCGATCTTATGATAGCCCAACTCATTCAAACGGGCCGAATAGAGATAAGAGGGTTCGGCACGTTTATGCTCCACCCACGCGCTGCCCGCAAAGCACGCAACCCCAAGACGGGTGAACACATCACTATCCCGGCCAAATACGTCCTACGCTTTAAACCAGGCAAAGCCCTTAAAATGCAAGGAATACCGCAATATACCTCTACGAAGTAAGGTACTTTGAATCCACCTGAACAATTTGTAGTGGGTAACGGTTACCGTCAGCCATGACCACCTCACCAATAGCTTGCCCATATTTGTCAAATTGCTTGGGTTCAGGATAAAACTCCACTTCCACTACCCCAGCTTTTACCAAGCTTTGCTCCACAAAGCCTCGGCCATGGTTAGTAAACTGCCCCACTTCCAGCTGGGCATAGACCTCGTTACCTGAGTTTAGGATACCTCGCTGATATTCATCTAATTGCTGCAGATCATCCACATTATTGAAAAAAATCTTCGTTCTGGCATCAACGTACTTCATCAATAAATATAAATCTCCTCTCATCAAGGCTTGTTCTGTATCAATTGCCCCATCATCACTTAAGTTAATGATCACCACTGGCACCACTTTTTGCTGCGTTATCGATTGATCACCTGTTAAATTGGCTATATAGGTTGTCCCATTTAATTCACGATGCGTATCCATTAAATAAAGCAGTACAACAAAAACGATCACGATAATAAATGTAATCACAACAAAAACCATACCCCCATTAATTTTCATAACTATCCTTAAAATTAAAATGACTCCGTTGATTCCTTTATAATAATTTTTACAGGTTGACGACAAGTTCGCCAGTTTTTCAGCCGTTTTTCACCTTGAACATCCCCATAAACAGGCGTGGGTGTACCAGATAATGCCGTACGTGCGATAACGTCAATAGCTTGATAGCGTGTCAAATGGGTGCCTGGCAGCAACAAGGATTGATCCGTGAATTTTAATGTCAAAGGTAAATCTGAAACATGCTCTTTTACCGCTGCTAAAGGCATAGGTCTGTTATTTATTTTTAATAAAACAAACACCACCGTTTCAGGTGAAAATCGCTGCTTTACTTTGTCAGGCATGGAAACATTCACCACGATACCCGGTATTTTTTCAGCCGCTGCTGCTTGCTTTTTTAACACCTGACATTGCTGATATGCTTGTTTCAATTGTGCATCCTGAGGGGCCAAACGACCCCCTTGTTCAAACGCCCAAGCTGCCTCATCTAATTGCATTTGATGCAGATACAGCTTTCCTAATAAATACCATCCTTTGGAATCAGAATGCATCATTAATTGTTGTTTTAATTTTTCTGTGATTTGTTCAACCGAACCCCATTCATCTTTTATTTTAGCTGCTTTTTCTATCTGCATTTTTTGTTGTAAAACAGGCGCTGCCCCCAAAAAATCATACAATCCCAACGCACTGACACTCATCACTATCAACAAAATAATCAAAATACCTATTTTTTTCTTGCTAAATCGCCCCAAGCATAGCAAAGGCCATAACGCTATAATGGCTGCTACCCCTAGCATCACAATAAGCGAAAAATAAAACCCGTTCATGATGCGCGACGCCCAAAAAATCTACTTAATATGATCATACCCATAAATAACGCTAACAAGGGAAATGACCATAATAAATAGGTGTTTTTTTGAAAAGGCGGCTTATACAATATAAAGTCGCCATAGCGACTGGTGAGGTAACCCACGATCGCCTGTTTACTTTCACCCGCCACTATTTTGTCACTGATTTGTTGACGTAATTTTTTTGCAAACACCGATTGCGAATCCGACAGAGCTTCATTTTGACAAACCAAACAACGTAACTCTTGAGTGAGTTCCGTGTAGCGTTGTTGCTGTTCCATACTCATTTCTACCCTCGTATTTGAAGCGTGCGCTATTGCATAAACGGGCAAACACATCAAACACCACACCCAAAAAAAACTACGCATCCTTCAAACTCCTCAAACATGCTTTTAGTTGTTCTCTCGTTTTTTCTTCATTGAGTGAACCTAACCATTTACCACGAATCACACCCCGCTGATCAATCACAAATGTTTCAGGCGTCCCATATATTCCCCAATTTAATCCCACGTTTTTTTGATCACCCCGCAACACCTGATGATACGGATTACCTTTTTCAAGCAAATAACGCTTGGCGGAAATAGGATCATCCTCATAATCCAAGCCAATTAACTGTACTTTGGGTAGCTGGGCAAGCTGCAACAACACATCATATTCATTTTCACATACCTTACATTCACTTGACCAAACATGAACAATACTTATTTTTCCATAGAAAATGGAAGACCTTATTTTTTTTTGCTCATCTAACAAAGAAGGTAAAACAAAAGATGGAGCCACTTTATCAATCAAGGTTGAAGGCAGTTGAGCAGGATCTAAACGCAACCCTCTCCATAGAAAAAAAGCAATTAACATAAAAACAAAAAAAGGTAAAAAATAAAAAAACTTTTTTTTCATTTTTTCGAACTCAACGATATTAATCCACCCAACATCATTAATAATCCACCCAACCAAATGAAACGCACATACGGCTTATTATAAATACGTACCGCCCAATTATTTTTCTCCAACGGTTCGCCCAATACAATGTATAAATCACGAAATAAATTACTCGAAATAGCCGCTTGACTTATCCCATTCTGAGACGAGAAATAATGCCTTTTTTCTGGGCTTAGCAAGCCCAGCGTTTGTAAACCATGGTACACCCTAAAATCTGCTGCCACCCCTTCATAATTCTCACCTTCCACCGCATGCACATTCATAAACTCAAATTGATGCCCGCCCACAGCAATACTGTCGCCAGGCCTCATACTCAATTCACGTTGCGTCTGAAGCGACGTAGATAAAATAATTCCTAAAGCACACACAGCAACCCCCATATGCGCCAACATCATCCCCAAACGACGTCGTTGTGTGGAAATAAACACAGTGGTAAAAGCCAAAGTTAATGATAAAAACAAGGCAATGATTTTCAACCAAGGCAGGGGGGGTAATCCTAACTTAATAACCACGGTAACCATCACAGCCAAGCAAATAGGCCAACGCAATTGTTTAATCAACTGCCCAGGACGGGTTTTTTGCCAATGACAACATGGACCAATACACATGGCTATCACCAACAATAAAAATAAAGGGATAAATACTGCGTTAAAATAAGGAGGGCCCACTGAAATTTTACCCATCCCCAACACATCCAAGAAAAGTGGGTACAAAGTGGCAAACAAAACACTGATCATCAACACAAATAAAATAATATTGTTTATCAGTAAAAACGTTTCTTTCGAAAGAAAATGAAAAACTTGCCTTGTCACCAACAAGGGACTGCGCCAAGCAAATAATAACAAAGCAAGGCACACTACCGTCATTAAAAATTTCAATAAGTAAGCACCACGCAAAGGATCACTTGCAAAAGCATGCACCGAAATCAGCACACCCGAACGCACTAAAAATGTGCCCAGCAAACTCAAACAAAAGGTTAAAATGGCAAGCAATAAAACCCAAATTTTAAAAGCATGGCGTTTTTCAACCATGATCAAAGAATGAAAGAGCGCTGTTGCCGCCAGCCAAGGTAGCAAAGCCGCATTTTCAACGGGATCCCAAAACCACCATCCTCCCCACCCCAATACACGATAAGCCCACCAACTACCTAGGGTGATGCCTAAGGTTAAAAAACTCCAGGCCAACATCACCCAGGGCTTTAACCATTGCACCCATACCCCATCAAACTTCCCTCGCAACAAAGCCGCTACCGCCACCGCAAAAGCCAAAGCAAACCCAACATAGCCCATATAGAGCATCGGGGGATGAATCGCCAAACCTGGATCTTGCAATAACGGATTTAACCCTTGTCCCTCCAAAGGTGGCTCAGGTAAAAGACGTAAAAACGGATTAGAAGTAAACAATAAAAAACTGATAAAACCCACTGACAGTACGCCCAGCACCATGACAATGCTGCCTTGAATCGCCAAAGGTATCCGTGTTCGGGCATAACACAGAAAAGCAGCGCTCCATCCTCCCAACAACGTGACCCATAACAATAATGATCCTTCATGCGCACTCCACACTGCAGAAAGACGATAAGGCCAAGGCAAGCGCGTATGGGCATGTGCCGCAACATAACTCACAGAAAAATCATGCGTAAGAAATGCATAAGTGAGGGCAAGATACGATAGAATCAGAAAGAAAACTTGGCCATACACACTTGTTAAGAGCAAATAAGCCAGCTGTTTATGCGCAGACAAGCCACAACGAGCGGCCACTCCCCCCACACCCATTTGGTAGATAGAAAAAATGAATGCCAAAATAAGAGAAAAATGACCCAGCTCAGGTAAAACCAACGCACCCATCATCACTGCCAAACTGTCATGATGGGAATTTGTTGAATGTCCTTGGCTTCATAATTTCCTTTTTTAACCACATAATGCACAAAATGCGCATTCCAAACTGTCCCTACCTCTAGAGCACGAAATACACCCGCATGCACCCCCTCGGGTAACCCAGGTTCATCACAGGCATAAGCAATTATGCCCTTGTTTTGAACAATCATTTCAGGCCCTAATGCCGCCGTACAAATTAAACCATTCGCTAACTGCATTAACCAAGCTTCATCAGAAACAGGCGGGATACCTTGCTGAAAGGGCAAAGCTTGAACCAACTCCAAACGAAGTCCAGCTTCATTCAGCGCAGGGTTCGCCCCACATACCACAGCATTCGTTACGTTGGGTACACTAAAACAAGGATCATAGGCCTTTTTACCCGCCACACAGGCCCATGCACCAAAACGCGGCGCTCTGACAGAGGTATTCCAACACCCTCCCTTTTCAACAGGTTTCTTAGGCATGGCAGGCACATAATTAATGACTTTCGTTTCTGAAATTTGCGCATAAGCACCCCGCGCCCAAGCTGAATGGCACATCAGTACATTTAATAGCAACACCGCTATACCCAATTTGGTAGAAAAATAATTCATCAGATATCCTCTCTATTTCGGTCGATAATTCTCATCATGTTTGGCCAACACCTCTTGCGCCAGCAAAACACCCCCTTCTAATTGACCTTGCACCACCACACCTTGTCCTTCACGAAATAAATCCGGCAACAAACCAGTGTAGGTGACAGCAATCGCATGGTGAAAATCCGTTAAGACAAACCGCACTGCCAAGCCTTGTCCATGTTGCACACTGCCTTTTTGCACCATCCCACCCAAACGAAAAACTTGCCCAGGACGAGTTTCACCTTGCGCAACCTGTGAAGGCGTGTAAAACAAACTGATATTAGAACGAAGTGCATACAGAATGAGGCCTACCGCTATTGCCACACTCAACACCACGCTGACGATAAGTATAAGCCGCTGTTTACGAATAGGGTGCATCATCAAGAAAGATTCGCCCAAAGTACATTGAGCAATAGCACAAGCAGGGTTACACCGTAAGCAGGCCATACATAGGCGGCATAGCCACCCATATGGCAGAACACATTCAAGGTCATAGCCCTCTCCAATTCGCCGTTTTTTCTAACAAACGCGTCAAAAATGGTTTTTTCTGCTCGTAACTCACTTCGAACACATCGCACTCTTTACTTGCTCGCAATAAATAATCATCACTCGTCATTAATTCATCCACCAAATTTAGTTTTTTGGCTTGGGCGGCTAACCAATGTTCGCCTGTTGCAACCGCATCAATGTCCACACCATGACGATGCTCAAGCACGTATTCTTTGAAAGAATCATGCACTTGATTTAATTCCTCGCGAAATTTATCGCGTGCCTTTTCTGTGTTTTCACCAAAAAGCGTTAAGGTGCGTTTATATTCACCCGCTGTGACTTGCTCAAAATCAATATCATGACGTTTTAGAAAGCGATGGAAATTAGGCAATTGTGCCACCACACCCAATGAACCAATAATGGCAAAAGGCGCAGCGATAATTTTGTTGGCCACACATGCCATCAAGTAACCTCCGCTTGCCGCTACTTTATCGACGGCTACCGTGAGTATCATGCCATGCTGTTTGATACGATCTAGCTGCGAAGCTGCCAAACCATATGCGTAAACCAAACCACCCGCACTTTCGATTTTGACAACGATTTCATCTTGAGCTTGCGCAACCATCAGAAGCGCCGTGACTTCCTCACGAAAACTATCTAAATTACTCGCTCGCAAATCGCCCTGAAAATCTAACACAAATACACGTTTACGTGCTTTTTTCTCTTTTTTATCTTGTTCTTTTTGTGCTTTTAAAAATCGTTTAAATTCTTTTTTGGGTAACACTTCTTCATTGAGCGTTGTCGCAAAATCTTCGTATTTTTTATTTAATAATTTGACACGAAGCAGAGCAAGTTTTGCTTCTGCCTTACCCTTCATTAAAATCGCCATCATACCTGCTAACAAAATCAAAGCCGCTATCACTACCGTGCTTATTTTTGCCAAGAAAAAACCATAATCCGCTAAATAATGCACTTGATTATCCTTTCATCTGAAGTCTTGAAGATGCGTATGGTATAAGGAAAATACTTGCATTACCACCCCTCCTCCCGTAGGATCAGGCTCTTTTTCCCTTTGATTTTAATGCTGTGTTCTCTGTCACTGCACTCACCTGCCAGCTTCACGATGTCGCTCTTTTTTCAGCGCTCTATTTTACGCTTCAGCCAGGCGAATGCCTGCAAATCACGGGGCATAATGGCTGCGGAAAAACCACTTTATTGCGTACCTTAGCCGGCTTACGTGAGCCAGATAGCGGAGAAATTTGCTGGCAGCGCCAGTCTATCCACACCCTCGCCCAATACTATGCACAACAACGTCTCTACCTCGGTCACAAACCTGGCCTGCGGCCCGAACTCACTGCAATTGAAAACCTCCTTCTGCTTCAAACACTTTCAACACGAGCTCATACCCACCCAAACCCGATGCTCACCTTGTCAGCGCTCGGCCTAGAAAAACAGGCACAACTCCCCACTCACTTGCTTTCAGTGGGGCAACAAAAACGACTGCGTTTCACTCAATTACTTCAAAGCCCGGCTCCTTTTTGGATTCTCGATGAACCCTTTGCCGGCCTTGATCAACCCGGCATTCATTGGTTACAAGAAAAAATCCAAAACCATCTTCAACAAGCCGGCGTCGTTATTTTTACAAGTCATCAAAAAATCGATTTTTCCACTCGCACACTGGCGCTCTCTTTATGATTTTTTTCAAATTACTAAAATTTGAGTTATTACAAAATCTGCGACGCTACAATGATCTCACAACTCCATTGTGGTTTTTGTTGCTCGTGAGCTGCCTTTTTTCTTTAAGCTTGCAACACGAACCCGGTCTTCTGCAAAAAGCGGCACCGGGTATCATTTGGTCTGGTTTATTACTGGCAATGCTACTTTCGATTCATCAACTTTTTGCACCTGACTATCAAAGCGGCGTATTAGAACAAATGATTCTTTCACCCACCTCATTAGTCTTAATCGTATGGGTCAAAGTGATTGCCTATTGGCTGAAAACTTGTTTGCCTTTACTCGCCTGTATTCCTTTGCTTGCCTTACAACTTCAACTTTCTTTCGAACAAACCCAACTTATTTTTTTCAGTTTGTTATTGGCCACACCGTCACTCGTTCTCTTGGGCGCATTAGGTGCCGCATTAACACTCCGCTTACAAAATAATAATTTACTCTTATCCTTACTCATTTTGCCGTTGAGCTTTCCTTTTCTTATTTTTGGTTTAGGTATGACGCATCAAGCCACCCTGGGTTTACCCATCACCACCCCTCTTTTCTTACTCATTGCACTCCTTATTTTAAGCATCGGTTTACTTCCTTGGATCATCGCTTTTTCATTACGCATTGGAATTAATCAGACATGATCATTTTCTTACGTTCGCTTTTGTCACCTAAAACATTTTCTCGTTTTGCTAAGCAGTGCATCCCCTGGCTGTATGCAGGATTTGCCGTTTTTTTTACTTATGGTTTAGGGGGTGGGTTAGTGCTATCACCACCCGACTACCAACAAGGTGATGCATTTCGCATTATCTATGTTCATGTTCCTTGTGCCTTTTTATCACTCTTAATTTACCTGATCATGGCAACCAGCGCAGGCATCGCTGCCATTTGGAAAATTAAATTAGCTGATCACATCACACGCACCAGCGCACCCATTGGGGCAAGCTTTACGCTATTGGCCCTGATCACAGGTGCGCTCTGGGGAAAACCTATGTGGGGTACGTATTGGATTTGGGATGCACGACTCACTTCTGAATTAATTTTACTTTTTCTTTATCTGGGTTACATCGCTGCCATTTCGGCTTTTTCTCAACAACGTTCAGCCGAACAAGTAGGCCGCATCATCGTACTTGTCGGCGCCATTAATATTCCCATCATTCATTATTCTGTTTATTGGTGGAACACCCTGCACCAGGGTGCCACTTTAAGTAAACTTGCCAAACCCTCTATGGATGCACAAATGCTGTATCCTTTGCTCGCCATGATCGTTGCATTTTTCTTATTTTACCTTGCAGTCTTGCTAACACGGATGCATCGAATCATCAGCAGTCCCTACGCAAACTCAGCCACCACCGGCGCATGATCAGACGGCCTTTCCCAGGTTCTCGGCAAACGATCAATATGAACAGCACGACAACATTGCGCCAAAGCTTGGCTCACTAAAATATGATCAATGCGTAATCCTAAATTACGACGAAATGCATTCATACGATAATCCCACCAACTGTAATACCCCCCTTCGTCATAAAACAAACGAAAGGTATCACTCAAGCCCTCTGCCAACAATTCACGCCATTTTTCTCGCTCAGGTTCACTGACCAACACACTACCCTCCCAGGCAGCCGGATCGTGTACATCACGCTCTTCAGGCGCAATATTAAAATCCCCCAATAAAATCAGCTGATCATATTGCTTCGCTTGCTGTTTAACGTAATCCTTCAGTTGTGACAACCACATCAATTTATACTGAAATTTTTCTGATCCCACTTCAGACCCATTCGGTACATATAAATTTAAAATACGCACACCTTGAATCGTGACGCCCAAAAATCTTTTTTGTGAATCAGCAAAATGAGGCAGTGCCTGCGTTAATTCTTTGGGTTGTTTTTTGCTAAAAATAGCCACACCGTTATACGATTTTTCGCCTGCGTACACCACCTGATAGCCTGCATCTAGAATTGTTTCTATCGGAAAATTCACATCTTGAATTTTTGTTTCTTGCAAAGCCAACACATCGGGCTGTTCTGATTTCATCCAAGATAAAACATGCGGCAAACGCACCTGCAGAGAATTCACATTCCACGTTGCAATTTTCACACCCACCTCAATTTTCAATAAACAATAGGAAAGGAAACACTGACTTTTAAACCCGAACCATGAGGAGGATCCGAAAGCACCACTTGTGCATTATGAAGACGAGCAATCTGCTGAACAATCGCTAAGCCTAAACCACTACCTGGACTTTTATTTCCTAATACCCTAAAAAATCGTTCGAACACACGTTCACGCAATTCTGTGGGGATACCCGGACCATTATCCAACACTTCCAACACAATGTGTTGTGCCTTTTTCATGATCTCTACATGCACAAAACCACCCGATGGTGTGTAGCGAATCGCATTGTCCACCAGGTTTCTGACTAAAATACTCAAGGCCGTCACATTGCCCATCACTGGCAGCACTTCTTTTTGTGCTTCCAATACAATTTCAACCTGTTTATCAAGCGCTATGGGCGCTAACTGTGCCACCACTTCTGCCGTCAGCTTAACAAGATTAACATTAATGGAGTCATTAATCGTATCTGCTTCAGGCGCAAGTTTGCTTAATGTTAAGAGTTGTTGAATCACGTGCGTACATCGATCCACACCTGAAATAACATTCAATAAAATATGCCTGAGCTCAATAGGATCCGTAGCCTTTAAAGCCACCTGCGTTTGTGTTTTCAGCGCCGCCAAAGGCGTACGCAATTCATGTGCAGCATCACCTGAAAAACGCTTTTCTCTTTCAATCGCCAACTGTAATCTTAAAAATAAACGATTAAGTTCATCAATTAAGGGTTTGATTTCAACAGGTACATTATCAATACTCACTGGCGCCAAATGACTCGGCGCTCGATTTGCCACTTCATTCGCAACTCTGCGTAAAATATTTAATCCACGACCAATGATCACCCAAATCAAAAATCCACACAGCGGATACGTAACCAACATCATGTAAATATCGTCACGCGTAATACGTTGCGATAAATCATTTCGAATATCGTACCCTTCTAACACTAAAATTTTATACTTGGCATCCAAACTATTCAGCGCAAAAGCACGCCATGGCTTACCTTCTGCATACACATCATGAAATCCTTGAGGGTAATTAGACGCTGAAATTTGAGGCGCATTCACAGAGTGCAGCAATAAACTACCATTTTTACGCCAAACAAGCATTTGGTAGTTGCTTTCGTGAATCCGGAGAAAATCTTTAGCACGCTCTGGCACCGCATTTAAATTTGTTTGAATTTCTTTGGCATGCTGAGGAATATCTTCATGCCCTAGCAGCGCTTGCAAAGAAAAAGCATACTGACTCATCAATATATCTAAATGAGCCTGGATTTCTTTTTGATCAATATAGTAATTCCCCACCAAAGTAACATACGTGGTCAGGGTAATCGTTAAAAGCAAATTGATAAGTAAAAATTTGCGGATAGAAGGCATCGATACTCCAGAAAGAAGTTTATTTATACCCCTTGTACCTGAAGGAACTGGGTTTTGAGGAAGTATTTTTTGCAAGGTAAAATGCTTTCTCGAACGAGTAATAGCCTACTCTATTGCGAGCGAGAGAAAGTTTTACCTTGCGGAAAAAACAAACTCAAAAACCAGTATCTTCAGGTACGAGGGGTATATATTTCTTTCTTAGATTCATCTACTTTCGCTTCTTGTTTCTCAATCATATAACCCACACCACGAATTGTGCGAATAAAATTCACCCCCACTTTTTTGCGAATATTATGAATGTGAACTTCAAGCGTATTGCTGTCTACATCATCTTCCCAACCATACAAACTTTGACACAACTGTTCACGCGATAAAACGTGACCAATGTTTTCTAATAAGGTTTGAAGCAAAATAAATTCTCGACGAGGAAGTGCGACTTGCTCACCCTTTACTTTTACCATGAATGCAGCAGGATCAAGCATCACATCACCGTGCACAATCACAGGGATCGCGCGTTTAGAAAAACGTCTATGCAAGGCGCGGAGTCGCGCCAATAATTCCTCTAAATCAAATGGCTTCGTAAGATAATCATCCGCACCACTGTCTAAACCCTTCACACGATCATCGATCGTATCCAAAGCTGTTAAAATCAACACAGGCGTAGTGACACCGCTGGTACGAACTTCCCTCAAAACAGACAAACCAGAAATTTTGGGCAAACCCAGATCAAGGACAATAATGTCGAAACTTTCATTTTTGATAGCCCTTAATGCCATCTGCCCATCCTTCACCCAATCAACTGCATGCCCATAGTGGTTTAAACCCACCCGCATACCGTCCCCCAACAATTCATCATCTTCAACCAGTAGCACTCTCATGGGTAACCTCTTCCAGGATTGGTGATATCTTTTCAGCTCTTTCCAACAATATAGCTTACTCTTTCACAAAAAACTCATCATTTTAAGCATAGGCGAATAAATAGCTAGTACCAACACTAAAACAAACAATCCGAACATAATCAGCATCAGCGGCTCAAAAAATGCAAAAAATAAGGACAAAAAAGAATCATTTTCTTGGCGCACCCATTCTCCTACTTGTTTGAAAATTTCTAACAATGAACCACTCTCCTCCCCCACCGCGATCATTTGAAGCACTTCTTGAGAAAACAAACCCGCCTCTTTCACACTTTGCGTCAACGAATAACCACGATAAATATGTTCTTTGGCCTGAAGCAGGCGTGACCTATATTCTCCTTTTGGCCAACCTCGTGCAGCCCACTCAAACCCTTCTGTTAAAGGCAACCCTGCACTGAGTACCTGACTCAACAAATACACAAGACGATATTGTCTATAATTAGAATACAAACTGCGAACCCAAGGTAATTTTAAAAAAAAGCGGGCATATTTTATAGAAAAAAAGAACATCAATAGAGGCAAAATGAGTATCGACAAACTCACGAACGGCTTATTCAACGCGTGAGAAAGCATAAATAGTCCCTTTGTTAAACCCTCCATCGGAAAATTAAAATCCACAAAAAAATACTCAAATTTAGGCACAATACTCGCCAAAATATAAAATCCTGAAGCACAACATACGATGAAGAGTAACAGGGGATAAGTCAGCGTTTTTACCATTTTTTTCTTTAATTTTTCTATTTCTTCATGATAATGCGCGACTTCTAAAAGCGAAGCTGTCATTGTCCCCGTTTGTTCACCCGCTGCGATCATATGACAAGATAAGGCATCAAAATAGACTGGAAAATGCATTAACGCCTCTGACAAATAACATCCACGTGATACCCGAGTTTGTATCTCCAACAACATGCTAGCTAATACTTTATTTTTCTGACTCGATATCAATACCGTTAGGGCTTGAAGCAAAGGAATGCCTGAACTCAACAACAAAGACAATTGGGCATAAAATAAAATGAGATGAGCGCGACTCAGTCGTCTTGACCCGAATAGAATGACTCTCTTCTGGATCTTTTTCCCCGCATTAATTTGCTCATTTACTTCACGATGGAGACTACGTTTAAACATTGAGGGATTGACTCTTCATTTAAATCACGTAATATATGAAAAATAGTATAACAATATTATGCAAATAAGAATACATCATGTTTTCAACACATCAAGGTTTCACTCTCATTGAACTCATGGTTGTTATTGCACTCATTGCCATGCTCACCGGCTTTGGTCTCCCCTCCTACCAACATTATATTCAGCGCGCACAAATCTCAGAAGGATTCACCCTCGCCGCTTCTTTGCAACTCGCTGTC
>JACREE010000075.1 GCA_016218405.1 Gammaproteobacteria bacterium | reverse complement strand
CTCAAACGCGGGAAGCAAAGATTGGAATTCCTTTGCTGAAACCCCTGTGAGTGCTTTGATGAGGCGCTGGTTTTTAAATGCTTTTGTTGTATTCATATACAACCATTATATTAAAAAATCCTAAAAGGCGACAGGTCTATTATCATTTGACGCGAGCGCCCATTGTGAAAGATCAATCGTGTGTCCTGTGTTATTTTTTATTTCAATCCATTCTGCGCTTGTAGATGCGACCGTCCCCATCCATGCGATCTCGTTGATGGCGATGGGGATCGTTGCAATTGAAACCGTTTGCGTGCTGGTGGCGCTTGCGTATCCGCCCGCATCGACTGCCGCGACCGCAAATGTGTAGTCGGAAAAATCGGGAGCGGTGATGTCGAGGGCGATGTCGGTGGTTGTGGTAGATACGCCGTTTTCGCTTACCGAATAATATGATGCACCGGAAATTGGCGCCCACTCGAAACGCACAGTCGTTGTGGCGAGGAGACAACCGTCGGTTGATGTTGCGAGCGAGTACGCGCATTGCGGGACAGAAAGTGCAGGGGTCTGCAAAATTGTCCCAAGACCAAAACCGCTACCAACAGAACTCACGTCTGGTTCTGTTGTAGCCTCACTTGCAGTGATTGTCGTACCCAGCACCTGCGGTGGCACCCCTCCCCCGCCACCAAACCCTGCGCCAAACATGCCCACGAATACGAGCTTTGGTATTTGAGCAGACACCAATCGTTTCACTTCGGAATCAAGAGCGGGAGTGATGGCAACTTTTTGTGCCACCGAAGGTATGGCGGTCGGTGATTGGTTGACAACAGAAGTTAGTGGCACAGGTTGATTAACTGGTGTAACGACGACAGGCAACGAAGCCTGCGGATTTTGTGTGGCGAGAATTACCGATGCGCTGTTGTTGCTTGCAAGCGAGTTGTCAGACAGCGCTGAGGCGATAGCGTTGTATATAGCAGAAGATGCCGTAATTGCTACACTACCGACGGCTTTTCCAACCGCCACCGTTGTATTGTATGACCAAACGGCAACAGCAATGGAAGTATGGTATGTCCAGACGGCAGTGGTTACGGCAACATTATAAGTTCCCACTGCGGTGCCAACGGCTGTATTTTTTATTGTTGTAGCACCAGCGATAGTAATAATCAAGGCAGATTTGCCGGTATAAACAACAGGGCTAATTATTTTTACAACAGTAGAAAGTTCTTTTGGGGGATTAATACATGGGGTGTTTTCGGAGCGTGTCGGGTCGACTGATAATTTATCCAGAGACCACTTAATGTCATCAACAATCTTTTTTGGACGATACTCAAGATACACTTTTGCAAAGTCATGCCCCATAGGATCGTCAGACCACTTGTAATCAATTGCGTCATTTGTTGGCGCAATAGTTCCTGGGAGTACATTTTCAACAAGAAAAGCAATGACTTTGTCTGTAGAGGAAGTAAGGTGTCGCCCGTCTCCTGCTACATAGCTTGCGGGGGATGCAACACCATACACACCAATTGATTTTTTAGAAACATCCCCATCGTCGGTGACAACTTTATAAACATTATTTGCATAAAAATTCCCCTGTGAGTGAGCAACAAGGAGGACTTTCTGTGTTTTAACTTGAGTGCTCGCATCGTTGAGCATTTTAAGGAAATCGGGATCCCACATATCAACGCCTTCAAAAGTTTTTTGAATTGCGGTGTCGGTGATATCGAGGATCTTGTGGGTTTTATTAAGGAGGAAGTCGATGGTTAGGGGTTCGCCGTTGTAAGTACCTTCAAAAAAATAAAGCTCGAGTGCTTGTTTATTAAGTCGTGCACCCTTCTCATCAGTAAATACTCCATTAATCGTCTCAATAGTATACCCACTTGACGAACAAGTGTTATTCACTTGCGCAAAAACAAAAGTAGGTGCTACTAAAATAATTGCTACAAAAAGTACTCTGTGTATTTTTAAAAAATGCTTCATTTTAGTTAGGCAGTACTGAGTAATCAATGTCGCATATTCTGCTAAGAGAACTATAACTCCCTATTTTTTTATAAAAATCATCCTCAACTTGTCTCCTCTCTTGTGTGTTAATTTGTTTTTCCTTAACAAATAAACCTAAAGCATTAACTTTTTTTATAAATTTATTCATATCTTCTCGAGAAAATATTTCACCAATACAAAGATGGGCTCTATCACCCTCTTGCATTGCAGCTACAACATTTTTTGTATCTAAAAACGGCTGCGTCACCTCCATCTGAAGCGCCAGCGCATACTGCAAAAGCACTGCCCTTGTCTTTGCCGAGTTTGGATATTCTTTAAAAATTGCGAGCTCCACATCATCGCGAATGCCGTTTTTGTTTGCATCAATACCAGCAACAGTTTTATCTGCCTCTACACCAGGGTCTGGCGGCAAATTCACCCCCATCACATCATCCATCGTGAGTTTCGTTGCGTGAATTTTCGCCACCTGCTCATCTGTTTTTTGTTTTTCTATGTACCATGGTATTTGAAAAATAACCCCGAGTCCAAACAAACCAATAAGAACAACCACCGTCCACTTCAGTATCGTCACTACTTTATTTATTTTTATTTTCGTATTTTTTGTCATGGAATTAGTCCTGTTGTACCAACCACGTAGCCCCAATACATCATCACTTGTAGAAATTATTTTATTCCTTTCTTTTAGCCAAGTGATGTTGCGACGGATAAGATATAAGGGAAACGCAATGAGAATTAACGGGAAAATCATTCCAACCCCCCAAAGATATGGGCGGGTATTTATTCCCTTTGCCTTAAACTTTCTACTGTCTTTAACAATCAAAAAAATGAAAGCAACGGATGGCAAAATAGCAAAAAAAGTAATAGCAAGTTGAGCCAACAAACCCTCCACTGGTGATCTGTCCCCCAAAAAGTGGACACTTAATAAAGTGCCCGCTTTTTCTTTTGGTAGAATTAGCAGACTAACAAAATAAACATGAGTACACACATATTTTCGAGCGAGGAGATGGGGATATTGAGCAGGAACCCCTGCGTT
>JACREE010000076.1 GCA_016218405.1 Gammaproteobacteria bacterium | reverse complement strand
GTGGCCGTTTTGCCTTTACCGCCACGACGCTGTGCTTGGTACAAGTTCAAGGATTGTGATTTTGCATAACCTTCGTGTGACAGCGTGATCACGACTTCTTCAGGGGTAATGAGATCTTCAAGTGAAAGGTCTTCTTGTGTTTCGATAATTTCAGTGCGTCGTGCGTCACCGTATTGCGCTTTAATCGCAAGAAATTCTTCGCGAATCACGTCTAGCAGACGTGTTTCATCCTGTAAAATATGGAGTAATTCTTTGATGGTGTTAAGGAGATTGGTATATTCTTCAATGATTTTATCTTGTTCTAAACCGGTTAATCGGTGTAAACGCAAATCTAAGATGGCTTGTGCTTGTTGTTCGCTAAGACGATAGTGCTGAGGATCAATCAAACCTAAGTGAGCGCCCAAATTATCCGGCTTGGCTTCTTGTCCTGTTTTGGCCAACATCACGGCGACCGCGCCGCTTTTCCAGGTGTGTTGCACTAATTGTTGTTTGGCTTCGGCAGGGTTGGGCGAGGCTTTGATGAGGGCAATGATGTCATCAATATTTGCTAAGGCGATTGCTAACCCTTCTAATAAATGTGCGCGTTCTCTGGCTTTACGCAATTCGAAGACGGTGCGCCGCGTGACCACTTCGCGACGGTGACGTAAAAACGCATCTAAAATGGCTTTGAGTGGGAGGGTCTGCGGGCGTCCGTCCAGCAGGCATACCATGTTGATACCATAGACAACTTGTAATTGCGTTTGTGAGTACAAGTTATTGAGCACGACTTCATTGGTTTCACCGCGACGTAATTCAATGACCACACGCATGCCGTCTTTGTCTGACTCATCGCGCAAGGCGACGATGCCTTCAATTTTCTTCTCTTTGACTAATTCAGCGATTTTTTCAATCAGGCGAGCTTTGTTTACTTGATAAGGTAATTCTTTGATGATGATGGCTTGTTTGTGATGGTCATCTGTTTCTATTTCAGTGCGGGCACGAATTAAAATGCGGCCGCGTCCCGTGCGGTAGGCTTCAAGGATGCCTGCGCGACCATTGATAATGCCCGCTGTTGGAAAGTCAGGCCCGTGAATATATTGCAACAAGTCAGTCAGGCTGATATCCGGTTGGTCTATGAGGGCGATACAGGCATCAATGACTTCATTTAGGTTGTGAGGTGGGATATTGGTTGCCATGCCCACGGCAATGCCGGATGAGCCATTAATGAGCAAATTCGGGACGCGCGTGGGAAGCACGGTGGGGATGTGTTCGCTGCCATCGTAGTTGGGGACAAAATCGACGGTTTCTTTTTCAAGATCGGCGAGTAAATCATGCGCAATACGTGCCATGCGTATTTCGGTATAACGCATCGCGGCGGCGGCATCACCGTCAATTGAACCAAAGTTACCCTGGCCATCGACCAAGACATAACGCAAGCTAAAGGTTTGGGCCATGCGCACAATGGTGTCATAAACGGGGGTATCCCCGTGTGGGTGGTATTTACCGATGACGTCACCGACGATTCGGGCCGATTTTTTGTAGGCTTTATTCCAATCATTGCCCAATTCATGCATGGCAAAGAGGACACGACGGTGAACAGGTTTTAAGCCATCACGCACGTCAGGTAAAGCTCGCCCCACAATCACGCTCATGGCGTAATCAAGGTAAGATTGTTTGAGTTCTCGTTCGATGGTAATGGGGGTGATTTCTTTGCCAAGTTCAGTCATGTAACGTAAAACTCCTACCTACCAAATTATGCGAGCGGAAACCGGAAATTATATCACAAAAGGAATGGCAGGAGGTATAATGGGCGGTAGCCAACAATGAGGAAAATATGATGGAAGACAATCGAAAAAAAGCTTTGAATGCAGCGTTAAGTCAAATTGAAAAACAGTTCGGAAAAGGGTCGGTCATGCGTCTGGGTGATAATGCGCCTGTAAAAGTAGAAACCATATCAACCGGCTCATTAGGCTTGGATGCCGCTTTAGGGGGCGGGTTACCACGAGGTCGAATTGTGGAAATTTATGGGCCTGAATCATCGGGTAAAACAACGCTGACCTTACAAGTGATTGCAGAGTGCCAGAAAATAGGGGGTACGGCCGCCTTTATCGACGCGGAGCATGCTTTAGATCCTATTTATGCTGAAAAATTGGGTGTGAATGTGGCTGATTTGCTTATTTCACAACCTGATACGGGTGAGCAAGCCTTGGAAATCACCGACATGTTAGTGCGTTCAGGTGGCGTGGACATTGTCGTGATTGATTCCGTGGCCGCGTTAACACCCAAAGCTGAAATTGAAGGTGAAATGGGTGACTCTCATATGGGTTTACAGGCACGCTTGATGTCGCAAGCGCTGCGTAAGTTAACCGGAAACATTAAGCGTTCCAATACCTTGGTGATTTTTATTAACCAAATTCGCATGAAAATTGGAGTGATGTTTGGTAATCCTGAAACCACTACTGGGGGGAATGCCCTTAAATTTTATGCGTCGGTGCGTTTAGATATCCGTCGTACCGGTTCCATTAAAAAAGGTGAAGAAGTGATCGGCAGTGAAACCCGCGTTAAAGTGGTCAAAAATAAAGTGGCGCCGCCTTTCAAACAAGCGAACTTTGAAATTTTGTATGGTGAAGGCATTTCACGTGCCGGTGAGTTGGTCGATTTAGGTGTGGAAGCTGGCTTAATCGAAAAATCAGGCGCTTGGTACAGTTATGGCAAAGAACGTATTGGTCAAGGTAAGGATAATGCCCGTGCTTATTTGAAAGAATTTCCTGATGTAGCCCGTGCGGTTGAAAACGCCTTGCGTCAGAAGTTAATCACAGAAGCGGTTATCACTGAACGTGAATATGAAGAAGACACGGTTGATGCCGAATAATATATTGGCGGTCATTGAAGGTGTCGCACTAAGGCTGTTGGCACAACGAGAGCATACGCAGCAGGAGTTGTGCCAAAAGTTGAAACGGCGTGGGTATTTGCAAGATGAAATTCTACTTGTGTTAGCAAAGCTAACGCAGGAAGGGTGGCAGAGCGACGCGCGTTTTGTTGAGTTATATGTTGCTGAACGAGCAGGGAAGGGTTATGGTCCGCTTAACATTTCTCAAGCTTTGCAGCAGCGAGGTGTGTCGGAAGCGTTGATTGAGACGTTTTTAGCAAAGAACGATGTTGATTGGTCTGCTTACCTTAAGCAAATTTATTTCAAAAAATTCAAACAAATTCCTCCAGTTGATTTTAAAGAAAAAGCGCAGCATATCCGGTTTTTACAATCTCGTGGTTTTGAGTTGGATCAGATTAGTGGTGTGGTGGATTTTACCGCCTAATTTCTATAAACTTGCCCGTTTCTTTTATACTCCGTAACATTAGCTCACCCTCTGGGCCATTATTGCGAGGACGGCGTTTTTCTGCTGGACGAAGCAATCCACATCGCCCCGGAGGGGAAGAGAAGTAATAACGGCCAGGCGTGTAAAGTATATACCCCTTGTAACCTTTTTCTATTGAGAATCATACTCATGACCAGCAACGAACTCAGGGCCTTATTTTTAAATTATTTTACAAAAAAGCAGCATACAGTGGTGCACTCTAGCTCGCTTATTCCTGCTAATGATCCTAGTTTGTTATTTACCAATGCGGGCATGGTGCAATTTAAAGAGGTGTTTTTGGGGTTGGAAAAGCGATCTTATACACGCGCAACCAGTTCTCAGCGTTGTGTGCGTGCCGGAGGTAAACACAATGATTTAGATAACGTGGGTTATACCGCACGTCATCATACTTTCTTTGAAATGTTGGGAAATTTTAGTTTTGGTGATTATTTCAAAGAAGAGGCTATCACATATGCTTGGGAATTTTTAACAACCGTTTTAAAGTTACCGCCCGAGCGTTTGTGGGTGACCGTTTATAAAGAGGATACAGAGGCAGAAGCCATTTGGTTAAACAAAATTAAAATTGATCCCGCTCGTTTTTCTCGTTGTGATGAAGATAATTTTTGGGCGATGGGTGACACAGGTCCTTGTGGTCCTTCGAGTGAAATTTTTTATGATCATGGCCCAGAAATTGTAGGCGGACCGCCTGGTAGCGAAGGAAGTGAAGGTGATCGTTATATTGAAATCTGGAATCTTGTCTTCATGCAATATAATCGTGATGAGCAAGGTCATTTAACCCCTTTACCCAAACCATCTGTGGACACGGGTATGGGTTTAGAACGTATTTGTGCTGTGATGCAAGGGGTGCATAACAATTACGATACAGATGTGTTTACTTATTTGATCGATGCTATTGCGGCTTTAGGCCGTATTCAAGATAAAACACAAGCTTCTTTGCGTGTGGTGGCAGATCATATTCGTGCATGTACTTTTTTGGTAACAGATGGTGTGGTGCCTTCTAACGAAGGCCAAGGTTATGTTTTAAGACGGATTATTCGTCGTGCGATTCGCCATGGCAATAAATTGGGATTTACTGAGCCCTTTTTTCATAAATTGGTGAAGCCTTTAGTTGAACATATGAAAGGGGCTTACCCTGAGTTGGTGAAAGCACAAGCCCATTGCGAACGTTTGTTGTTGCAAGAAGAAAATCAATTTGCAAAAACCTTAGAACAAGGTTTGAAAATACTGGAAGACGCGATCGCCAAGCTTAAAAACGATATTTTACCTGGTGAATTAGTATTTCGTTTGTATGATACCTATGGGTTTCCTGCTGATCTCACTGCAGATATTGCGCGTGAACGGCATTTATTTGTGGATACGGCTGGTTTTGAGGAAGCGATGGAAAAACAGCGCCAACTTTCGTCAATGGCAAGCAAATTCAGTGTGGTGAATGCAGCTGGATTTCACGTTGAAACTAAAACAGAATTTGTAGGTTATGAATTTATTGAATCTGAAGCAAGCGTGCAAGGTTTGTTTGATGAACAACAACAGGTCGTAGATTTTTTGCAAGGGAAGGGTTGGGTTACTTTGGATAAAACACCTTTCTATGCAGAATCGGGTGGGCAAGTGGGCGATTGTGGCGCTCTTATTTATGCGGGTGGTCGCTTTGTGGTGGAAGAAAGTCGAAAAGAAAAAGAAGCGATTTTGCATTTTGGGTGTGTGCACGGTGAGCCGATTAAGCGAGGCATGAAAGTCAGTGCGCAAGTAGAAGATGTGCGTCGTCGTGATACGGCTTGCAATCACTCGGCGACACATTTACTGCATACGGCTTTGCGTCAAGTGTTAGGTGAACATGCTAATCAAAAAGGCTCGTTGGTGGAAGCAGCGCGTTTGCGTTTTGACTATTCGCATCATGAGGCACCGACACAGGCACAATTGTGTCGTGTGGAAGATATCGTGAATGAATGTATTCGTGCGAATGTGGCGGTGGAGACAGCGGTGATGTCTCAACAAGCAGCAACGGCACAAGGTGCAGATGCTTTTTTTGGTGATAAATACGGTGATAAGGTGCGAGTGCTGCGCATGGGAGACTTCTCCCTGGAGTTATGTGGCGGGACACACGTGGGGCGCACGGGCGACATTGGTTTGTTCAAAATTGTTTCTGAGTCAAGCATCAGTTCGGGTATTCGTCGCATAGAAGCTATCACGGCTAGGCAGGCATTGTGTGAAGTACAAGCCAGAGACGCATTGCTGCAGGAAATGGCTATACTCTTTAAAGCTAAGCCCGAGGATATATTAGAAAAAGTCGAGCAAATCCAACTTAAAAATAAACAACTCGAAAAAGAAGTGGAGCGTTTAACCTTAGCCCTGCTGACTCAGCAGAGTCAATCGCTTTTGGCTTACGCCAAAGAAGTGGCGGGGCATAAAATAGTGATTGCGCAAGTGGAAGCAATGGATGCAAAACTGTTAAGACAGTGGGTGGAAAATTTACGTAGCCAACTTTCTTCGGGTGTCGTGGGTTTGGCCAGTGTGAAGGAAGGTAAAGTTAACATGGTGGTTGCAGCAGCGGGTGTTTGCATAAAACGTTGCGGAGCGAATGCGGTAGTGAATTACGTGGCTTCGGAGTTGGGCGGTAAAGGTGGGGGTAAACCTGAGTTGGCGCAAGTAGGGGGAAATGATCCTGCTCGTTTGGCGTCCGCACTTGAAAAGGTAAAAGCCTGGTTAATAAACGAAGTAGGGCAAGCGTAAGAGGTATTTCATCATGCTGTTAGTGCAAAAATTTGGTGGCACTTCGATGGGAAGCCTTGAGCGCATTGCGAATGTGGCCGATAAAATTATTAAAGCACGTGAAGCAGGGCATCAAGTGGCCGTGGTGGTGTCTGCGATGTCGGGCGAAACTGATCGTCTTATCGCGCTTGCGCAAGCTATTCAAGCTGAACCTGATCCGCGTGAATATTCGATGTTAGTTTCAACGGGTGAACAAGTTTCCATGTCTTTGTTGGCGATGATGTTGCACAGTAAAGGCGTGCCTGCACGTTCCTACACGGGTAATCAAGCAGGTATACACACGAATAGCGTGTATAAGAAAGCGCGCATTTTGAATTTGGATTGCAAGCGCATTCAAAAAGATTTAGCAGAAGGACGTGTGCCGATTATTGCAGGTTTCCAAGGTGTAGATTCGTGCGGTGAAGTGACAACCTTGGGGCGGGGGGGATCAGACACGAGTGCTGTGGCGGTAGCGGCAGCGATTCAAGCAGATGAATGTCAAATTTTTACTGATGTTGAAGGGGTTTATACAACGGATCCGCGAGTGGTTTCTACTGCGCGACTTTTAGAAAAAGTGACCTTTGAAGAAATGTTGGAATTAGCGAGTTTGGGTGCAAAAGTATTGCAAATTCGTTCAGTTGAATTTGCGGGTAAACATAATATTCCTGTTCGTGTTTTGTCGAGTTTTGTAGAAGGAAATGGCACATTGATTACGTTTGAAGAAAATGTGGGACTAGAACAGCCTAAGGTGTCAGGCATTGCATTTAATCGTAGTGAAGCAAAAATTACGGTAAGAGGCATTCCAGACAGCCCGGGTGTGGCAGCACGTATTTTAGGGCCCATCAGTCGGGCACAAATCGAAGTGGATATGATTATTCAAAACGTACCTGTGGCGGGCATCATTGATTTTACGTTCACGGTACATCGCGATGATTTTGCAAAGACAGTGGAAATTGTGGAAGAAATAGCGAGGGAATTAGGCGCATCAGAAATATTAAAAGATAAAAAAATTGCTAAATTATCATTAGTGGGTGTGGGGATGCGATCGCACGCAGGTATTGCCAGCACGATGTTTACTGCGTTAGGAACAGAAGGGATCAATATTCAGTTAATTTCTACCTCTGAAATTAAAATTTCAGTGGTCGTGGATGAAAAGTATTTGGAATTGGGTGTGAGAACACTGCATTCTGTGTTTCATCTTGATCAACAAGAGGTGAGGGAAGAGTGGGATCCGCATCCTTTATAGAGGCTATCGACGCCCTGGAGAGTGACTTAGAGAAAAATTTATCCAAAACGGGGTTGACTTAAGATCGAATTAAGTTTAGCTGGGTAGAATGAGCCTTGCCCAATTGAACTAATTGACGTCATTTTATCGTTAGGGAAGAGGGATTATATAGTCATCTGAGATGGCTGTACGGTAAATTTTGGTACCCAGCGCGTATGAATAAAAATAATTATCGCGCAAGATTACGCCGGGGTGCTCGAGGACAAACAGGAGATTAACATGTTAATTTTAACGCGTCGAGTCGGTGAAACACTTGTCATTGGAGATGATGTAACAGTTACAGTGCTTGGAGTAAAGGGCAACCAAGTGCGTATTGGCATCAATGCACCCAAAACGGTATCTGTGCACCGTGAAGAAATTTATCAGCGAATTCAAATGGAGCGTGATCACTATCCTGCTATGAATCATGCCGTGGATGAAGAAATCGCTTCTTAATTTTTTATTTTAAGTTTAGTTGTTCGGTGCTATACTCCCCGACTGCTTGCGATGCAGGCAGTCCGGAGAGATGGCCGAGCGGCTGAAGGCGCTCCCCTGCTAAGGGAGTATGGGGTCAAAAGCTCCATCGAGGGTTCAAATCCCTCTCTCTCCGCCAGTCTTTCCGTCTCTTTTATCTTTTCCCCTCAATCTTCTCTTTTAAGTAAGGCTGTCGCGTTCGCGCGATAATCTTCGCTGCGCCCTATTTTTATTAGCGCACCCGGGGCTGATCATGCCCTGGAAGTAAGTGCTGTATTAAATTCACAATGCTTTGTTCGTGGGAGCCAAATACGTTTTCGCCCTCGAGTTGTTTTGTCATAGCCATTATTCGACCCAGTGCTTCATGGATTGCATGGATTTCACCGTGGATTTGAAAAATATAGTGGCTTTCAAGATCAGGGTTTGGAAAATTAGCTACCCCGTCATCGTCTCTATGAAATCCATGGGCCATGAGTGCATTTTGTAGCATCGCGCTTTTATCGGCACTTGGAGATATTGAGTAGGGAGCAACTGGATTTCCGGCAATAACTACAATCTCAAAATCCAAGTTTCTTAATTGATATAAATCTATTCTTGCAATGCAGTGAGAGGGGGTTAGGAAGTATGCTTTGCTTCTGATCAATTCGCCGCCATTATCATAAGGTGGCTCCCATCGAGCTCCAAAAGTGTCGGGTAATACCCTGAAGGAAGGGGGTTGAAAAAAAGTAGGTTGATTGAGAGGTCTTGTATGTTGTGGTGCTGGTTGCGAGGGTCGAGCGGCAATATTACGAGTGGTAATATTAATAGAATGCTTGGCGAATGCTTCTTGGAGTGTTATTTGGTCGCGCGGTTCAAAAACTAAATTTGTAAGGGGGTTTACAAATTCTTTTTTTGTTTTTACCCATTCCGCCAACGCGGTGATATTAAATTGATGTCCAGATGAAACAACAACGCGATCATTTGCATTAATAGATTCTAATGTGATGGGGTCATCTTCATTGAGCGGTGAAAATTCAGCGAGGGCAAGTAAGGTGTTGTAGGCGACATCTGCATAGGAAGTGTTTCCCTTCCTGATGGCGTTATTGGTGTCATCGGCAATAATGGTGTTTAATTGGTTTCGTAGTTCAGCAATTTTTTGCTCTCCCCCATCACCTGTTTGCAAATCACTCAGTAGTCTTAAAAGACTATGGGTTGACCCTTGTTCTTGAAAGGTGCTCAACTGACTCATTGATTGGGCGATGGATGACATTTTTCTCTCCATATTTGCGATGCGATGCATGGCTAATAGTAGACCAGAGTAAATTTTTTGTCTAATACGCCTAATATATAGTCAATTTTTGGTAAGTTCCTTATACCCTGCGAATCTAGGATATGCACATATTGCCCCTCTATGGCGCATCATTGTCTCCCCCATCCTTCGGGGAAGCAATGATGGTCCGAAGAGGGCTGAGCTGTTGCTGGATTTTTCGGAATAAGCATCTGGATTTTTCGGAATAAGTGTCTGGATTTCTCGGAATAAGCTTGGCGATTGTTTGATTGATCCGGTAGAATAAGGCTCTGCCCCTTATTGAGGCTATATTCATGTTTAACAGGAAGTTAGGGCCCATTATCATCGATTTACTTAATGAGTTTCGGATTGTTTATTTAACGGGTCCGCGTCAGTCTGGAAAAACCACATTGGCAAGAGCGATCGCTGACATTAAAAATCTTGAATATATTTCTTTTGATAATCAAAGTATCTTGCAATCAGCACAAAATGATCCCATCGGTTTTGTCAGTACTTTAAAAGATAAAAAAGTTGTTTTGGATGAATTTCAATATGTGCCTGAGTTAGTCCCAGCTATAAAACAAGCCTCTGATGATTTGCGTCCAGATGAAAAAGGAAAATTTTTCTTGACGGGTTCGGCAGATATATTTCGATCAGCAAAAGTGCAAGAATCTTTGCCAGGACATATGGCAAGATTTGAGTTGTACCCCTTATCAATATCAGAAAAATTTGACGCACATTATAATGTCATTGATTTATTATGTAGTTTTAAAACTAATATCAGTAATTTGTCCCCCCTTTCGCATCAAGAATTGGCAACACTTATTATTCAAGGTGGGTATCCGGAGGTTCAAGAAAAAAGTTTTAGGGCAAAACAAATATGGTACAAGTCTTATATTGAAGGGCGTTTATTTAAAGATTTTGAGACTTTATACGCAGCCAGAGGAGATTACCGTTCTAAATTACAGGCATTAATACCTTATTTAGCGGGGTTATCGGGTAATCTTATTAAGTATTCAAACATTTCAAATGATATTGCTCTAGAAGATAAAGTGATTAAATCCTATATCGAAATTCTTGAGTTGATGTTTATTATTAAACGAGTTCCTGCTTATTTAAAAAATAGGGCAAAACGTCAGGCGGTGACAATGCCAAAGCTGCAAACAATCGATACAGGGCTGGCTTGCAATTTGCTAGGAATAAAAAATGAAAATCAGTTGATCAACAGCCCTTACTTTGGTGGACTTTTAGAAAATTTAATTTATATGGAGTTGCTTAAGCAAAACGGTTGGTCAAATGAGCAGGTCGATCTGTATCATTTTCGAGATAAATATCAGAATGAAGTGGATATTGTGTTAGAGCGTGCTAATGGTCAAATAATTGGGATTGAAATCAAAGCATCTGCCAGTGTAAAGCCGCAAGACTTTAAAGGATTGTTGAGTTTATCAGAATTTAATCCAACAAAATTTCAATGCGGCATCGTTTTTTATTCGGGAAAGGAAGTGCTATCATTTTCGCAAGACACTGTTCCATTATTTGCTGTGCCGATGGGTTTGTTTCTTATAAATGCCGCCGGACAAAATCAGTGAATCAATGTATTGCGGAGAGTTTCAGAAAAATTTATCCTCGAACTCCACTTATTTAATCTTAAATGCGGCGGCGCTGCCTGCTAAAATGCCGCCATCTAAGGTGATTTCACTGCCCGTCATGTATTTGGATTCATCTGAGGCTAAATACACGGCCAAGTAGGCAACGTCTTGTGGTTCACCCATGTGTCCGATGGGCACACTTTGATTCATATTTTTAATAGCAATGTGTCGTTCTTGTTCATCTTGACCAAACATGGCATCCCAAATGGGTGTGAGGATGGCGCCCGGGTGAATAGAGTTACAACGAATGGCATACCCTTCCTCGCAACAATAAAGCGCGACCGATTTCGTGTGATTGCGTACAGCGGCTTTGCTGGAAGCATAGGCTGCCGCGCGTGGCACACCGACCATTCCTGAACGAGAGGAGAGATTAATAATCGAACCGCCTTGTTTTTTCATGAGTGCAATACCAAATTTACACCCTAAAAATACGCCATCTAAGTTAATGGCGTGGAGTTTGCGCCAAGAGGCTAAGCTTGCATGCTCAGGATCTTGAGGGCCCTCTTCTGGGAAAAAAGCGACACCCGCATTGTTAACTAAGCTATCTAACTTTCCAAAACGGGTTTGAATAAAGGTGCTGATTTTTTGCCAATCTTCTTCTTTAGATACGTCTAATGGGTGGAAAATAGCCCGTTCGCCTAGTGCTTCT
>JACREE010000008.1 GCA_016218405.1 Gammaproteobacteria bacterium | reverse complement strand
TCAAATTATTAATAGAAAATAATTGTAACTATTTTACGCCGCAAAGCGGCGTGAATAGTTACGAATTAGATACAAATTCAGTATGTGCAAAAATGGCACATACTGCCAAAGATGGCAAAACCTATCAGGTACAATTTTATAATCTTGATGTTATCCTGACTGTGGGTTACCGCACAAATTCAAAAAAAGCAAATGAAGTATCAAAAAAAATCCCAATCATTCACTGTATCAGCAATTAACGACACCACATCTCGGTTTAGTTTAGGTCGCTCTCTAACAGGATTGTAATAAGTAAGCTGTAACAAGCAGAGTAAATCCATTAATTTTGCTTGTTTTTTCCATTGAGGCGGCAACTGAAATCCGTTCGCTTGTATGCCTGCAATAAAACTTTTTTCATAATAATCTGGCAATTTATGGCTGTATCTTAACATCATACCCATATCAAGCAGATAAGTACCCGCAAAAGAAAACTCCCAATCAAGGATAGCCGCAATTTTCCATTGTTCACCAACTCGTGTCACTAATATATTAGCCGGATCATAATCGGCATGCGTCAAGTTAGCATCATGACTTTCTGGCAACAACATGGCCTGGGCATGAATAAGCGATGAAACCGTACTTAAAAGCGTCTCGCCCAAACTTTCTTTAACAATTTTATCTTGCAAAAGATTTAATACAAACGGAAGATATTTTTCTTCATCGTTAAATGGTCGAATGTCTAATTCATTTTGAAAAAAGCCCCCGTAAGGAAACTTAATTTGTCGCATTATATTAAGATAATGACCGGCTTCAAAAGCACAAGCCATGATGGCGTGCTTATTTTTCTTCAAAATTACTTCACGCATTAATATTCCATCCACCCACTCCATCACAGCATAAGGATGCGGATAAAGGGTACATTGATCATTAAAATAAAGATGAGCAGGCGCAGGAATGTTATTAGCAATTAATTTATAAATAGCTATCTCACGAAGTAAGGCAGATTTTTCTCTCGTGTAAATACGAATAAGCACGGGCGAACGATTATTTTTGAATGTCACCTTGTAATTCGTGTTTGCACAACCTTCAGATAATAAAAACAGCGCATCAATAGCATCAGCTGTATAAGCTGCAAGCAACCGTGTAGCGGTAGCTCTGTCTAAATCAATATGCGCCTTAAAACGTTCCCAATGCATTTTAAGAATCGGTGTGTCCATTTTTTTCCTGTTAAATATGCTAAACTTTTACATTCATCAACTTAAGAGACTATGCCCTATGCTCAACCCAAATCTTATACTTTTTTATGTAAAAAACCCCAGCGAAAGCGCCTCTTTTTATGAGAAAATTTTTGAACAACAACCTGTGGCGGCCTTCCCCAACTACGTTGCCTTCACCTTTCCTAATGGTTTTACATTTAGCCTTTGGTCAACGCAAGCCAAGAACTTTGTTTCAGCTGGCACAGGTAATCGTTCAGAATTGGCTTTTATGGTTTCAGATGAAAATGAAGTGCGCCGTCTTCGTAAACATTGGGGAGAATGGGGCGTCATTATCGAACAAGATCTGCATGAAGCCGTCTTTGGATTAACCTTCGTCGCCCTGGACCCCGACGGTCATCGTATTCGTGTTTGTATTCCTGATAAGATACCCTCCTCACTAAAATAAGTTATAATTTTAGGTCATGGAGGAAGCATGAAAACATTAACGAAGTACTTATTCATCGCAAGCGCAGCTATTTTTATTAATCACAGTGCGCTTGCGGCAAGTGATAATACGATAGCAGATCAACATCATCTCAAGATTTACCCGTCTGAACACGAGCCCCTCTTCTCCCCAAAAAGTTTTACTCAGTCCAAGGATAACAAAATCAATGGAGAAGTGCCCCCGGGCAAGATTGGTGGGGTCAATGAAATCATCCTCTCTCAAATGGTTGATGGTATGCATCGTTATGTATCTAGGGTAACTCGTGAACCAGGACTCAGAGTCTATGTGCACTACCATCATTTTCCGGTTACCACATGCGTACTTAAAGGACAAACAACCTTGTATCTTGAAGGATATCAACCCAAAATAACGGAAGCAGGACAATGTTTTACCATGCCGGCCAATACGAAAGGTGTCAATTATAATTCTGGTAAAGAAACAGCCGTTTTTATGGATTTTATGTTATTACCCGTCGGGGTGGACACAATAGTTCCCCTTGAAATACCTGGGTCTTCGTTAAAACCAAGCCATTAGACCTCTTTTTTTAATGCTATTAGGGGCTTAACTATGGGGGACAACCTTCCATCAGCAATAAAACGATCTTCCAAAATAAGTTTCTACATCATCGCCCTTCTTTTTACTTGTTTCACTTTTTTTCAACAAACACTTCCAATGAGTGCTTCTGATCATTTTTATTCAGCGTTATTAATTTATCTTATTTTTACGTTATTGGCTTTCCTGTTTGCAATTCTGATTCGCAAAACAAAAAGCGTTCACGACCCTATAACTGTCAATTGAAAAATTTAAAACTCAAAAAGTACCCTCCATCAATTAAACTATGAAAAAGTACGCAAGGCCAAAGGCTCCCCGTTTTCTCTCGAATCACAACCAAAATAAGACCGGCCAATAAAGGCATAAAAATTTGTAAAAAAGCCACGGATTGGTGTGAATCGCAAGTTATAACATGAACAATAGTAAACAAGTACGTAACAATTATTGCACCCCACCCAAATTTAATATTAAACAAAGACCATTGTTTACCAAGGTGCTGGTTTAGTATGGCTAAAAAAACGCCTCTAAAAACAAACTCTTCTCCAAGACCCGGCATAAGGAATTGGAATAAAATGCTTTGAGTAGTAAGCATCGATGGGGATGGTGTGTCTTCCGGTATAAGGTTTGCAAGCATTATAAATAGTAAGCCTGCTAGGCCGGTGTAAAACATTGCTGAACGTTTAAAATGTACAAATCCCACTTTCTGGGGACTGAGCCATTTTAATAGATAGACAAGCGCAAGTGGCCATGAAAATTCTAGTATTTTTCCTTGCCAATTCCAATGAGACCCTGAAAACCAAACAATAGAGGGGAGATGCAACACAAGAGCGTCAAAGCAAAATGCAATAAATAAAAGCCCCATCGCTGTTAATGGCTCCCTCGATCTTCTTTGTAAAGCAATATAAATAAGAACAACAGCGACGATAAAAAATTGAGGAAAAACTTGCAAGAAACAATCGAAGAAAACTGTCAATTGAGTGCTCAATGGCTAACTAAATAAAAATATAATGTGTTATGGGGCAATGATCAATTTTTAATTCTTATGCGCGGAATGTAGGCTTTAGGATATTTTTTTGCAAAATTCAAGGGAGAGCCCGCAGATGCGGGCTCTCTAATTACAAAGAAATTCAACTAATTAAATTATTGACCACCTCTTTGGTATCGTACTGGAGGCTCATCTTTTGGAGCACTTGTAGCGGCATCACCACCACGAACCAAGCGCGTTACATCACTGCCATTCACAAACCATCTTTGTGCTCCACTTACAAACGATACCGCTCCACCACTAACTACTATTGACGCAGTAGAAGCAGCAGCATGTTCTTTTCTGCGTTTGACACCATTCTCATAGACGTTTCCACTCATTGTTTCTAATGAAACGGAGGGATGTGCACAATGCACTTGTACATCACCGCTCATGGTTATTAAAGACGAATCCGCACCGACATCCGCTGCCGTAACTCTGCCACTCATTGTCTTTAAAGTTACACCCGTCCCTACATTGGCTACAGTAATACTACCACTCATCGTATTTAGTGTGGCGTTATCACGGACATTTGAAGAATTGATATCACCACTCTGGGTATTTAGCCGGGCACCTATACCAATCTCACCATTTACATTTATATCGGCAGAAGCTGTTTTAATTCTTGCATTATTGCCTACATCACCCTTAATGTGCAGTGTGCACCCCCCCCAGAACTAACAGAAACCGCACTGGAATAAAATGACACTGATTGCACAACAACAGTAGACTGGGAGGCAGCCATAGTAATATCTGCTCTTTCGCCGACATTGCCATCCACAACCAAAGAACCATCTTTAATAATCACAGCTGCATTTTTCCCAATACTTTCGGTAACATGAACGTCACCCTTATATTCGAAGTGTTCATTATCTTTAATTCTATCTATTACTATCCCCATGGTGATTCACCTCTCTAGATTCAAAGGAACCAGTTATAACACAATGCTCCATATTTGGACATACATGCATTTTGTTTTTTGCTTTTATTTTTTGACACCATGAATTTTTCAAATATTAAAACCGTCTTATTTGATTCTCAGACAGGGTATGCACACAAATGAGCACTCCACAATATTCCGTAACAACTCACCCTCCGGGGCAGAGTCCATATATACCTCTCTTACCTGAAGATGCGAACTCTCGCACAGGGCTGGGGATGAGTTACGTTGATTTACAGTGGTCTTTTGTGGTCTTAAATATTGGTGGAGGCGGCGGGAATTGAACCCGCGTCCGCAAATCCTCTACTTTCGGTTCTACATGTGTAGCCGCGTTTTTAAGTTAATCTAGTGTCATCCAACGGGCAGGACTTCAATAGACGAGTCTGAATAGTTTGACCATTATCCATCAGACACAAATAATGGCGGTCTTATGTATCTGACCATTAACACCGAACGCATAAGCACATCTGGGTAATGGTGCCTGCCGGTTTTTAAGCGGCGGGAGAGTTACTATCAGTGCAATTAAGCAGCGATAGCGAAGTCCCCAGCAAAGTTGTCATCATTAGCAACTATAATTTGCAGCTTGATTTAACGAGATAAGCTACCTCCTCGACATGCCCCTCAAGCTTCGTAATCCACGTCGAAGCCAAGTCGCCCCCCAACAAAAACATGGGAAAACAGGGAATTATAACTGATTTAGTCTTTTTTTTCAAACAGGAATTACTTTTTCTTATTCAATGCGGGGGCGACTTTTTTAGGCTTAATACGCTTACTCCCCATCGGTTCCAAGGCGTTCGCCAATACATCCTCTACTGTTTTTGCAAAAACAAATTTTAATTCATTTCGTAATTCAGCAGGGATATCTTCCATTAAATTTTCCTTATTATGGTAAGGCAAAATTACTACTTTAATACCAGAACGATGGGCCGCCAAAATTTTCTCTTTGATTCCTCCCACAGGCAACACTTTTCCACGTAAAGTAATTTCTCCCGTCATAGCCACATCGCTTCGCACCAAACGATGTGTGAAGAGAGAAACCAAGGCAGTCAACAAACACACACCTGCCGAAGGACCGTCTTTAGGAATCGCCCCTTCTGGAATATGAATATGAATTGTTTTTTTCTCTATTTTTTTTCGATCAATTTTCATAGAAGTAAGATGAGAACGAATGTAAGATAAGGCCGTTTGCGCACTCTCTTTCATCACATCACCCAACATACCCGTCAAAATCAAGCGTTCATCATGAGAGGGCATCATGGTGGCTTCAACAAATAAAATTTCTCCGCCTGCTTGAGTCCAAGCTAATCCCGTTGCCACGCCAGGACGCACAGTTCGCTCCGCCACTTCATTAAAAAATCGCACAGCCCCTAAAAAATCACGTACCTTTTCTGCCGTGATCAATACAGAATTTTTATCCCCCTCAGCCACACGCTTAGCCACCTTCCTACATAAAGTGGCAATGTTACGATCCAAGTTTCTCACACCCGCTTCTCTGGTGTAATTACGAATGATACTTAAGATAGCATCCGATTGAAATGTCACCTCTGTTTCTGACAAACCATGTGCTTTCTTCTCTTTTGGAATTAAATATTTTTCTGCAATATGTAATTTTTCATTATCGGTGTATCCAGGCAATTGGATTACTTCCATTCTATCTAATAAAGGAGAGGGGATTGTATCCAATGTATTAGCCGTTGCTATGAAAAGCACTTGGGACAAATCAAACCCCACCCCCAAATATAAATCCACAAAATTAAAATTTTGAGCCGGATCCAAGACTTCTAATAATGCAGAAGAAGGATCTCCTCGCCAATCTGACCCCACCTTATCAATTTCATCTAACATAAATACCAAATCTCGAGCATCTGCGCGCTTTATTTCTTGTATAATCCGACCAGGCAGCGCGCTAATGTACGTACGACGATGTCCCCGAATTTCAGCTTCATCGCGCATCCCCCCCAACGATACACGCGCAAACTTTCTATTTAATGCACGTGCAATAGACTGCCCCAAACTTGTCTTACCCACACCGGGTGGTCCCACAAAACATAATAAAGGTTCACGCGTAATATCTTTTACTTTCCTTTCTTGTCGTAATTTTTTTACGGATAAATATTCAATAATCCGATCTTTTATTTTTTCTAAATCATAATGATCTTCATCTAATATTTTTCTAGCTTTCACTACATCAATTTGACCACCTGTTAATTTGGCCCAAGGCAAAGACGCTAACCAATCTAAATAGGTAAGAATAATTCCGTGCTCAGGCGAAGCAGCTGGCACGTTTTCTAATCGTTTTAATTCACGTTCCGCTTCTTTTTCAGCTTCTTCAGATAATTTTGCTTGTTTTAATTTTTTCCTCAAAATCCCTAACTCAGAAGTATCCTCTTCCTCTCCCAATTCTTTTTTAATCGAACGAACCTGCTCACGTAAAAAATATTCTTTTTGCTCTTTCGTTAAACGTTCTTTTGTTTCAGTTGCAATTTTTTTCCCCAATTCTCTGATGGCAATTTCATGCTGAATCCACGTCAACAAACGAGATATTTTTTCTTCAATCGAATCAGTTTCTAAAATTTCCTGTTGAGTTTTTACTCCCAACGATAAAGTAGAAGCAATGACATAAACAAGCTGTTTAGTATCCGACACGCTTTCTACTACATCCACCACATCCGATCCAAAATTACCCGAAAATAAAGTTAAACGCCGCAGTGCATCTAACATTGCCTGACGCAATCCTTCTACTTCTATTCCCTGTGCTATTTTCTCAGGCAACATTTCTATATGTGCTTTTAAATATACACCTTCATCATTCAATTTAATAAGTCGAGCACGCTCCAAACCTTGCACGACCACTCTCAAGCTTTTATCTGAATTTTTTGTTAGCTGATGAACAACTGCAACGGTGCCCACGGGATAAAGCTGTTCTTGCGTGGGTTTTTCAACCAATTCATCTTTTTGAGTAAGCAAAAAAAGCAAACGATTTCCATTCATGACATCATCAATCAATCTAATCGAACGCTCTAACCCAATTGATAAAGGAATCAGGGTTGAAGGAAAAGCCACCACACCTTTCAAAGGAAGAACGGGTAAATCTTCTGGAAGCGATTTTTTTGAACTGATGACAGGTAAATTTTCAGACATAAGCTATTATTCCTTTTTAATCTAGCACTTATTTTTCAACATTCGATACGGCAACCGTTTTTCTTCGGCTTGACACACTTCAACATCTGAATTAAAAATCCCCAGATGACGTGCTGCTTTTCCTAAATTATAACTCGATGTAGTTGTTTTACATAACTTCAATCCTGTTTTTTCTGAAAATACTGATTCCATTTCAGAGTAAAAAATAGCTGCCTTTTTAAAGTTACTTTCATCTCTTGAATCATCCAGAAGTTGAACTATTTTGTTAAACGTATCAACACATTTTTTAAATTTACGTTGAGAAGGTTTATCTTTTCTTAACCTAATACGAAATAAATTATTTAAGCTAATTTTTTTCAATATATCATAGGCATCAATTTTTGCTGAATAATGAAATCTTTCGAATGAATCATCTTCATTCAATAACTTTAATAAACAAGCAGGTGTAATCGAAGATCGCAGATTAAAACGAGGCTTATTTAAATCTGCATAAATCATCTTTATACACTGCATCACAAATCGTGAGCAATGTGTATTAGACGAAATTTTTCTTTCCTTCTGTTTTCTATCGGGCAATAAAGAAGAAGATCTCAATATGCTTTTTGCTGCACTAAAAAAACTCCATTTTACTTTTAAATGATTTTTTTCAATTTTTTCTTTTAAATCCAAAACTACGTCTGTTAGTTTTTTAGACACAGCAGGGTCTTTGGAACGAAAAATAACAAAAGGACGTTTTTCTTTCTCTTCTTGTTCTATTCCTTCCAATGTATCACATCTAAAGGAATAACCTTTTTCGGCCACATGGGCAATTTCATGGCCTGCCTCTTTCAAACCAAGATAAATAGCAGCATGCGTGGCAGTATGATACCCACACCGCCAATGAAAGAGGGATTGAAAAAACATGATCACTTTGTTTAAAAAAGGAATATTTTTATTCCAAGGTAAAAATAAAAGGATGTCACCTGGTTGAAGATCATCCAATAAAAAAATTTCGTTAACCTGAGAAAGGAGGGGAAGGGGCATATCGAAAACCTCATTTTGAATACCCACCTATTCAGTAAAGTCTAAAAATACAGAAATTCAAGGAATAGCGCATTTAATAATCACACCCAGACCACATACTAAGTATTGATTTTTTTATACAGAGCGATATACTCCCTCGTCTAAAATTTTAAAAAATATAAAAAATGAATACATTAAAAAAAATAAAAAGTACAATTTATTCAATTAATGAAAAAATAAATTCACAATTAGACACCATTCTTCACCATAAAAAATTTCAACAATTAGAAGCTTCTTGGCGAGGTTTTTACTTACTCATACACTCCGAAAAATCAGATCAAAAAACAATAAAAATAAAATTATTAAATGTCACCTGGGATGAATTAAAAGAGGATGTTTTTATTTCATTCGATTATGACCAAACTGCTTTATTTGAAAAATTACACAACAAAGAATTTGATCACCCTGGCGGAGAACCCATTGGCCTACTCCTCTGTGATTATTATTTTCAAGAAGAAGAAAGCGATTTCTCCACACTCTCCATTTTATCAAAAATAGCTGCTGCCTCTTTCTCACCCATCATGATAGGTGCCGCATCTAATTTGTTCACATCAAAAAATAACACTCAATCTCCTTTAAAAAAAATAACGCACATGAAAGAATTTTATTTTCTCAGTTTAATCGCTCCTCGAATTATCATGAGACTTCCACACCCTTACCACCCCGCTCTTTCTTATTTAGAATCGAATAACAAGAAAGAAGATTATTTATGGGGAAATTCTGTTTATTTTTCAGGAATCAACATCTTACAAAAATATGCATTTTCAAATTGGTTTTTAGAATATTGCTCTGCCCCCTCATTTTTTCATCCACTCAATTTTAATAAATATTCAACTGAAATGAGATTGACACAAGAAGATGAGAAAAAATTAGGCGAATCAGGCATCAGTTTTTTAAATGAGAGACATGACAGAAGAGAAATTGTTTTTTCATCAATTCACAGCTTGTATCAAGAAAAATCAAGAAAAAAATTCTCCTTCAATCATATCCTGTGTTTTTCTCGATTTGCACACTATATCAAATCCATTGGCAGAGAAAAAATAGGTGTTTTTAGCACCCCCGCTGAATGTGAAAAATTTATAAAAAATTGGTTACAACAATACACGGCCGATGGTCCTAACATTGATGACGAATACAAAACCACCTACCCTCTCAAAAAAACAGGAGTTCATGTCAGTTTCTATCCTGGTGATATTAAAAAATATCACTGTGAAATTAGCCTATCTCTACATCTCCCCACAGAAATGGGTGATCTCGAACTAAAAATATCAACTGAAATCCCAAGGTAACTCATGAAAGATACACTACTCATTCAGTATCAAAAAGAGGTCGATTATCTTCGAACTGCCTCAAAACTGTTTTCGAAAAAACACCCAGAAAAATCAAGTGAGCCAAAAGAAATACACAAAGAAAATGATATCAACATGGCACAACTCCTGGATGGATTCGCCAAAAATTTATCAAAAACAAACCATTTGATAGAAAACTCACATCATCAACTCAACGAATCACTCTTATGGATCCTAGCCCCTCACTATCTTAGCAGCATTCCTTCACTCACGGTGGGACATTTATCCAAAAAAAATGGTTCATTTACCGATCCAATTTTTATTCCAAGAAATACTTGTTTCTCTTCAACAGATTCAAACCAGAAAAAATACTATTTTACCTCATCCTATGATCTTACCATTTGGCCCATTGAAATCACTCATTGTGTTTCTTTAAATAATAAAATCACTCTTACACTCTCATCACTTACTTCATTCAAGACATTAGCTGAAAAAGGCTTAGATAAACTGATGCTTTACCTTGATAAGGAAAAACCGCAAGCAACAAAAATCCAATCTATCCTCTGTGAAAATTTAAAACATATAGAAATAAACCATACAAAAAATTCACATCTTTTAAACACTTCTCACTTTAATAAACATGGATTTTCGGACGACATTTTTATTGTTCCTTTTCACAACACCCTAGAAACCTCATCAAGACTCCTCATTGAGTATGCCATTTTTCCAGAAAAATTTTATTTTTTTGAGATAACAAACTTAAAAAATTACCTTCTTTCCATTGAAGAAAATATAATCGAAATAAGTTTCATCATTGAAAGAAGTGAAATCACTGAATCATTTCAGATTAATTCTTCCTATTTTAAACTTCATTGCACACCACTCATCAACATCTTTGAAAAAATACTCGATCCGTTTTTACTGGATTACACGAAAGATGAATATCCACTTCATCCAAACCAACCTCTTTCAGACAGTCATCATGAAATCGAAACCGTCACCTCCCTTCAGCTTTCTCTTGCCGAAAAAGAAATAAGCTGCACACCTTTTTATAAAACAAAATACCAAGATGATCCTGAATTTTTTTATTACACCCATAAAAACAGAGATGATCATACTTTTTTTATTTCATTTTCTGAAAAAAATTTCAGTTTAAGCAAAAAAGAATATCCACTGATTTGTGCTACTACACTCTGCTCCAATGTATGCACACAAAAACTCGCCTCTGAAAACACTCATCTCATCTTTTCGATTGTAAATAAAAAAACAAAATATGTTGAAGATATGCAGGCACTGACTTCGCTTACACCCAAAAAACGCTGGATCACGTCACACTCAGATTATTGGCACTACCTCTCTCTCATCTTGTGCCCCCCGGCCCTTTTTCCCTTGGATGAAACAGATATCACTGAAGTATTTAAACAACACCTACTTGATTCTATCGCTATCAATCCTGAACTCACACAAACTCTTTCTAAAGCCATCCTCTCTGCCAAACAAACCAGGGTTTTAAAAAGATTACAACATAATTCCAACTCCCTCGCCCGCGGCATTGAGTTAACACTGACGCTTCAATCCCAACACATTGAAAACAGCACACTGTTTATCACTGTACTTCGAACTTATCTCGCTCGCATTGCCCCACTCAATTCATTCATCCACTTAAAGGTCAATGAGGTGTGATAAATATTTTTATCCCCAACTCACCTGGAAAACATCTGGATAACCCTGTGGAAAACTCTTATCTGGCCTATTTTTACAGTGGTTTTCTTAGATTGCATCTTTTGTTTCCAATCAAACACACTTCATCATTGACAAACCTTGAGATAATCTCAACAATGCTTCGCAGACACCCACTTCACGCGCGCCACATGCATACCCCCTTTCCTTTCTTTGACACCCTACCCTCTCTCAAAGATCAGGACTTTCGCCAACAGCAACAACAGCTAGCTTCACAACTCACGTCTGGCGAATTGGCTCAAGACCTCACTCAAGCTTGGGATTTTTTACTCAGCTATCGCGGCAGCGAAGCTACATTTAATGCCTATCGTCGAGAAATAGAACGATTACTTCAATGGGCATGGTTCGTCGCCCAAAAATCCTTGCGCAATCTACGTCGTTTAGACATTGAAACATTCATTGAATTTTGCCAAAAACCCCCCAAATCTTGGATTGGCACCAAACAAGTCGCACGCTTCGTTAATCAAAATGCTCAACGCATCCCTAATCCAGAATGGCGTCCTTTTGTCACCGCCATTTCGAAAAAAGCACATTCAGAAGGACAAGTACCCAACATCAATCAATACATTCTCTCTCAAAATGCGCTTCAAGCTATTTTTTCTATTTTAGGCAGCTTCTACAATTACTTAATTCAAGAGGAATACACTGAAGTTAATCCAATTGCCTTGATTCGCCAAAAAAGTAAATACCTACGCAAACATCAAACCCAGCAGGTTGTACGTCGCCTCTCTGAACTACAATGGATCTATGTCATTGAAACAGCAGAAAAATTAGCCAACGATGATCCGGCCAAACATGAACGCACACTCTTCATCATGAATGCCCTGTATGGCATGTATTTACGCATATCTGAACTAGCAAGTAGCGAACGCTGGCAACCCAGCATGGGACATTTCCACTGCGACACCCACCTAAACTGGTGGTTTACTACCGTCGGCAAAGGAAATAAAGAACGAATTGTTTCGGTTAGCGACGCCATGTTGGCGGCACTCAAACGTTATCGAAAAAGTTTAGGATTAAGCCCCACACCTGCACCCGCCGACAAAACGCCCTTGATTTCTAAAATTCATGGCGTGGGCCCTATCACCAGTACACGTGAAATTCGTCATATCGTACAACACTGTTTTGATGAGGCAATTCATCGTCTACAACAAGATGGCTTAGGTGAGGAAGCAGAAACACTGATGTCAGCCACCGTACACTGGCTACGTCATACAGGCATTTCTGATGACGTCAAACACCGTCCTCGTGAACACGTACGCGACGACGCAGGCCATGGCTCTAGCGCCATTACAGATAAGTACATTGATATTGAACTGCGTGAACGTCATGCTTCAGCGCGTAAAAAACAACTTAAACCCGAGTAGCCCCTACTCTTCCAGCTCAATCGCCAACGCAGTGGCTTCGCCTCCACCAATACACAAAGCAGCTACGCCTCGTTTTAAATGATATTTTTGCAAAGCATATAACAAGGTCACCACAATTCGCGCACCTGACGCACCAATGGGATGACCAAGCACACAAGCACCCCCATGTATATTTAATTTTTCATGCGGAATATTCAATTCTTTCATCGCTGTCATCGCTACCACAGCAAACGCTTCATTGATTTCAAATAGATCCACCTCTTCTAACCGCCACTTCGTTTTATGTAATAACGCGCGAATAGCCCCAACCGGGGCTGTAGTAAACCATTCAGGCGCTTGCGAGTGCGTAGCAAAATTCACCACTTTAGCTAAAGGTTTCCACCCCAAAGCAGCAGCATGCGAACGCGTAGTGAGGATCAAACAAGCTGCGCCGTCTGAAATAGAACTTGAGTTAGCAGCAGTAACCGTACCTTCTTTTAAAAAAGCAGGTTTCAATAAAGGAATTTTTTCTTTTTTAAGCTTTAAAGGTTGCTCATCTTCTCGAATTTCCACCACCCCTTGTTTTGTTTTTACCTTAACCGTTGCTATTTCTTTTGCAAAAGCACCTTCCTTTATAGCTTGTTGTGTACGCAGCAAAGAAGCCAGCGCAAATTCATCCTGATCCGCACGCGAAAAACAGTATTGTTTTGCACAGGTTTCCGCAAATACCCCCATCAATTGCCCTTTCTGGTATGCATCCTCCAAGCCATCCATAACAAGATGATCACAAATTTGCCCATGCCCCAAACGTAACCCTGCACGCGCTTTAGGAATCAGATAAGGTGCATTCGACATACTTTCCATGCCGCCCGCTGCCACAACAGCATGCTCACCCCAACTCAACGCCTGACAAGCCAACATGATGGCCTTCATGCCCGAGCCACACATTTTGTTAATGGTCAAACAATCTGTGGTCACAGGCAACCCTGCGCCTAATGCCACTTGTCGTGCAGGCGCTTGACCCTGGCCTGCAGACAACACACACCCCATGATCACTTCATCTATTTTCTCAGCAGCAAAGGGAACACGCGCCATGGCTTCACTCAACGCAGCTTGACCCAATTCAACTGCGGAGACCTCCTTGAAACAGCCTAACAACCCTCCCATGGGAGTACGCACAGCACTCACGATAACAATATCTTCTTCCATTCCCCTCTCTCTCATTTTCATTCTGTTTCTTTAAATAATTCACGACCAATTAACATGCGCCTAATTTCAGACGTCCCCGCCCCAATTTCATATAATTTTGCATCTCGCAAAAAACGACCTGTAGGAAATTCATTGATATAACCATTCCCCCCCAAACACTGAATCGCTTGCAAAGCCATTTGTGTGGCACGCTCAGAAGTATACAAAATCACACCTGCTGCATCTTTTCTTGAATGTTGACCCCGATCATACGCTTGCGCGACCGCATAAAGATAAGCACGAGAAGCGCTCAATGTGGTGTACATGTCTGCTAACTTCGCCTGCATTAACTGAAACGAACCAATCGCTTGACCAAACTGCTTTCTATCATGCACATAAGGCAACACCACATCTAAACACGCTTGCATGATACCCACCGGGCCCGCTGCTAACACCAGACGTTCATAATCCAAACCACTCATTAAGACACGCGTCCCACCATTATGTTTACCTAAAATATTTTCAGCAGGCACGTAACAGTCAGTGAACACCAACTCACTCGTGTTAGAACCCCTCATACCCAACTTATCTAATTTTTGAGCTGCTTTAAAACCAGACCTGCCCTTTTCAACTAAGAATGCCGTGACCCCTTTTGGGCCCGCTGCTTTATCCGTTTTGGCATACACTACCACCACATCCGCATCCGGACCATTTGTGATCCACATTTTATTACCATTCAAAATAAAACCTTGATCAGCGGGCACAGCACTCAATTGAAGAGATAACACATCCGAACCCGCACCCGGCTCACTCATGGCCAAGGCACCCACATGCTCGCCTGAAATTAATTTTGGTAAATACTGTGATTTTTGCTGATGCGTACCATTTCGATAAATTTGACTGACACATAAATTAGAATGTGCGCCATAACTCAAACCCACGGAGGCTGACGCACGGCTAATTTCCTCCATCACAATGGATTGCTCCAAATAACCTAAACCTGCTCCACCGTACTCAACCGGCACGGTGATCCCCAATAATCCCAGGGCCCCCATCTTTTGCCATAGTGCTGCGGGAAATTTATTTTCCCTATCTATTTCTTCAGCCAGCACAGCAATTTCTTGCTGTGCAAATTGCCTAACGGTATGACGCAATAATTCAACTGTTTCACCCAAATCAAAATGTAAGCTTTGAAACATGTTTTATCCTTCTACAATTAACTTAATTGACTCTGCAACATCCACGCTATCTTCTCATGCGCTTCGATACGTTGAATCATCAGATCCATGGTGGCTTGATCACCCGCTGTTTCTGCCACAGCAAACACATCGTATGCAACTTTAACCAAGGTTCGATGATCAGCCAACAACATTTTAAGCATTTCTTCTGTTTTTGGCACACCTTGTACTTCTTTCAAGCAAGTCATCTCGCCATACGCTTTATATGTCCCAGGGGCAGGAAAACCCAAGGCACGAATACGTTCTGCAAGTACATCCACGGCTTCAAACAAAGCTTGATATTGTTGTTCAAACAAGAGATGCAGAGAAATAAAAAGAGGCCCTGATAGATTCCAATGAAAATTATGTGTTTTTAAATACAATGTGAAAGTATCTGCCAGTATTTTCCCTAAAGCCTCAGACACAGCTTGATGTTTCATGTGCATAATCATTTCCTCCCTGATTGAAATAAAATTTATTCGCATCCTGCTCAATTGTGTTATAAATTATCTTAAAATCCACGCTCACAGGACAACACGCGATGACTTCCTTTACGGGTCTTAACCGCCTTTCTCCTCAAGACGTTCAATTACTTTTTGCCCTTTCTCCCTCAGAGTTGAAAAAAAAGATACTCCTTATCAGTGACCATGCCTTAAAAATACCCAGCTCGACGCCTGTCACCCATCTTTCTTCTCATGCTCTCGTAAAACTCCCCTATCGTAACAATAGTTACGATCTTTTGCTGTGCCTAGATTTAAATGAAGATCAGTATAACCTACCCCTCTTTTTAGACTTTCAGCGCGTCGCACATGAAATAAGAGTATTTCCCATTGCACATCAAAACGGAAACTTATTTCCTACAATTGCTCAAATTATGCTCGAATTTCAAAAAAGACAGTTCGGCATTGAAATTAAACATATCCCCTCCGTGCTCAACATCCCCAGCAATGCTTTACTGAGAGCTTGGTCACAAACCTGCCCGGTTAATGCCCTACCTTAAGGATTGGATTAATTCCTACTTAAATTAGGATCGACTTCTCCACAGCATAGGCATCCTATTTGATTTTGCCTACAACACTGTCTAGACTTACCCTGTCTTTACCTGGTTTGCTTTATAATTGATTCAACATGGAGGAATCGTTATGTCTAAACGTCTACTTGGGGCCATTACACTTGGCTTAATCATGACTTTCAGTTCAGCTGCTTACGCAGGATGCGGAACAGTCTGTGATGTGATGCTCAAATCTTTAGGCTGTGCACCTACTGGTGCGCAAATTAAATGCTTTATGGGCGTTAACACCATTCTTTTTCACGATGATGTTCAATATAGCTATGCCTGTTCTATGACCTGCGGCAACACAGCCCAAGTCATTTTCGTACCAGCTAAATTGGATCCTATCTCCACGCGTCCATGGTTAGGTTCTCTGTACAACAACACGCTCTTCTCAGCAACTTACCAATTACCTAGCTTCATACGCGCTACGGTAGAAGAACGTTGCGATGGTTCAATTGTAACTCATTTACCTCTTTAATCTTCACAAAGTAGGTAAATGGAAAAATCCCTCCCATTCGGAGGGATTTTTTTTATTTCTTTTTTTTCTTCTGATAGAATACGCGGCATCGTTTTGAATTTCGGGAAGAAGTCTGATGATTAAACGAGGCCCCACCCGCGACATCACCCTCGCCCTCCTCCTCAAACTTTCCCTCTTGTTTTTACTCTGGTTTCTCTTTTTTTCTCACGCACCCAAGTCCTTATCCCCACAACAAGTCACCTATCATTTCTTTCAAACAAGCGAGCAACCTCATGATGCACCTTGATTTAATACAACTTTCACGCCTGCAATTTGCTTTCACCGCCATGATTCACTTCATCTTTGTCCCGCTTACCATAGGCATGTCATTATTACTCGCCATCATGGAAACTGTGTACGTCATGACACGTCGTGTTATCTGGAAAGAGATGACACAATTTTGGGGTACCCTGTTTGGCATCAACTTTGCTATGGGCGTAGCCACGGGTATCACCATGGAATTTCAATTTGGCACCAACTGGGCTTATTATTCACACTATGTGGGCGATATTTTTGGCGTGCCACTCGCCATCGAAGGTTTGATGGCTTTCTTCCTTGAAGGGACCTTCATTGGTTTATTTTTCTTAGGTTGGCAAAAATTATCAAAACCCGCTCACCTGATTGTCACCTGGCTCGTTGCACTCGGATCTAACTTGTCTGCACTGTGGATCCTCATCGCAAACGGCTGGATGCAACATCCTGTGGGTGCTTATTTTGATTTTCATACCATGCGAATGGAAGTCAGTGATTTTGCAGCCGTCCTATTTAACCCCGTTGCACAAGCAAAATTCGTCCACACTGTCAGCGCCGGTTATGTCACAGGCGCCGTTTTTGTCTTATCCGTCAGCGCTTACTACCTACTGCGTCATCGCCACACAGAAATTGCAAAACGTTCCCTCTGCGTAGCGGCTGCATTTGGATTAGCTTCTGCACTCTCTGTCGTCGTGCTGGGCGATGAAAGCGGTTATCTTGCAGGTGAAAACCAAAAAATGAAATTGGCTGCCATAGAAGGCATGTGGGAAACAGAACCTGCTCCCGCCAGCTTGAGTCTGTTTGGCTTACCCAACCAACAAACACATCACACCGATTATGCAATTAAAGTCCCTTATTTATTGGGTTTGGTGGCAACACGTTCTTTTAATGAACCTGTTTTAGGCATCAATGATTTAGTGAAAAATGCCGAAGTCAGAATCAAAAAGGGCATTCTCGCTTACGACGCTTTACAACATTTAACCACGCACCCTGACGATCAAGCAGCAGAGAAAAAACTTTCAACTTACTCAGCTGATTTAGGTTATGCACTGCTCTTAAAACGCTACACAGATAAAGTCAGCGATGCCACACCGCAACAAATTCAAGCGGCTGCCTGGGATACCGTTCCCAATGTGCCCGCCTTATTTTGGAGTTTTCGCATCATGGTGGCTTGCGGTTTCTTCTTTATCTTTTTGTTTGCGACGGCATTCGTATTATCCGTTAAACAACACTATAAACATCCTTTGTTTTTACGCATTGCACTATTAAGCTTGCCTCTGCCTTGGGTTTCTGCTGAATTAGGCTGGTTTGTCGCTGAAAATGGCCGCCAACCTTGGGTCATCGACGGCGTATTACCTACTTTCTTGGGGACTTCTTCATTGTCATCTAGCGCTGTATTAACCAGCTTAATCGGTTTCGTCTTGTTTTACGGCATACTCACCGTGTTAGAACTGTATCTCATGGTGAAATATATTCGCCTTGGGCCACAAACGGCATAGAGGATTGCTTCGTCCGGCTCTCCGAGCCGTCCTCGTAGTAAATGGCAGGGTCCATACCATTATTGCGAGGACGGCGTCTAGCCGGACGAAGCAATCCACCTTGACGCCTTAAAGGATCGAGGACTTGAAGTTAGTTAGAAGGTAAACAACAAAAGAGGTAATTTATGATCTTGTCTTACCACATTCTCCGCGTTATTTGGTGGATCCTGTTGGGTGTATTACTTTCTGGGTTCGCTATCATGGATGGATTCGATCTTGGCATAGGTATCCTGCTGCCTTGGGTATCACGCACAGACAACGAGCGGCGCATCGTCATCAACAGCATCGGCCCTGTGTGGGAAGGCAATCAAATTTGGCTTATTTTAGGCGGCGGCGCCATTTTCGCAGCCTGGCCTCTCATTTACGCAGTTTCTTTCTCAGGTTTTTATTTTGCTATGCTGCTGATCTTACTGGCGCTTATTTTGCGCCCGGTTGGGTTTAAATATCGCGGCAAAATGCCCGGCATTGCCTGGCGTAATCTCTGGGATGGCTGTCTTTTCTTCTCGGGCCTTGTTCCCACCCTGTTATTTGGTGTCGCCATGGGGAATGTACTGCAAGGCGTTCCTTTTCATTTTGATCCCCAACTCCGACTCTTTTACACAGGTACCTTATTTGATCTGCTCAATCCTTTCGGTTTACTGTGTGGATTAGTCAGCGTCTGCATGCTTGTTTTTCACGGCGGTATTTTTCTACTCAACAAAACAGACGGTCCCATCGCAAAACGTACCCGTTATTTTACTTTTATTTCGGGTTTGCTTTTTGTCTTATTGTTTGCTTTTGCTGGCGCATGGTTAGCAAAATTACCCGGCTACACTGTCACTTCTCCACTTTATGTAGACGGCCCCTCCAACCCCTTATATAAAACCGTTGTGACTCAAGTGGGCGCTTGGTTACACAACTACGAAACCTATCCACTCTTGCTCATCGTCCCTGCCCTCAGTTTTATCGGTGTATTGCTCGCCATGCTCACCACAGCGATTAAGGCATACCGCAGCGCGTGGTTATTCAGTGCACTCATGGTTGCCAGCACCGTGGCCACGGTGGGTATCAGCATGTTTCCTTTTATTCTTCCCTCTTCCACACATCCTGATATGAGCCTCTTAGTCTTTGATGCTTCCTCGAGTCACCTGACGCTGGGCATCATGCTCATCGCGACCCTTATTTTTATGCCCATTATTTTGCTATATACCGCCTGGGTGTATCACGTACTCCGTGGCAAAGTCACTGAAACGCAATTACGCACCGACAAACAAATGTATTAAAGGAGAAAAACCATGTGGTATTTTTCGTGGATCTTAGGCACAGCACTCGCTTGCGCATTCGCCATTCTGTGTGCCATTTGGTTTGAACTACGCACACATGAGGGGTGACAAACCATCCTTTCAATGTCCCCCTCATCTCCACCAAACCTTATGCCGTCGGTGCGGGAGCAGGAGCATCAACGACTGCCTGTATGTCTCTGCGCACCTTGTCAGCAGGAATAATGTTCTTACCTGAGAACAAGTTTGCCCAAGAATGAGAACAATAAAATGTCTCATTTATTTTAACAGGGGCAGGAGGCATCTCACAGGGATCAGAAGCAGTAGCAGGCTCATCAAGCGCAGCATGAGCTGTCTTAGGCTTCACTGCCTCTTGCTGACAGATATACTGGATCATACGATAGGCTTCAGCCATAAACTCTTCTTTGTCCGAATCATCTAATTTATCTATTTTAACAGCTATTCTAGCCTCGCCGAACGATGCGTTAAGCACACTCGATCTTGCATCAACTCCATTGTTAACTTGCAATAATGCCCGCAACATCGCCTTCAATTCAAACTTCAGCGAGTTCTCTTGCATCGCGCGCACAAGATGCTTACAAAACTTCAAGGCTTTTTCTGCAATAGAAGTATAGTTAAATGTAAATACTTTTCGTGCAGCGATGAAAGCTGTTTTCTCACCTGTCCCTTTTCCCGGCACAATTTCATTCGACAAGGTTCCATCTCCCCTCATCGCACTGCGTAGATCTTTGATGGCCTGATGATCATGAGCACCCATCTTTTTTTCTGCTTTACTCTTAGTCACCCTACGAAGCAGGACAAGAGGCGAAGCCAAAAATGCAAAAACGAGGGGGAACACTTTTTTGAATAAAAGTCCCACGAGGATAAAAGGCACAGTCGTGATAGCAGCCAACACATAACCCAGGGTACCAAATGCGCGCAACTTAGGCTCACGCGGATCTTCACCCACCCCCTTAACATAACGCGGTCTTCCTTCTATTAAATTAGCGAAAGAACGGGTTAAAACCGCAAAGGAGCGAGCAGATTCCATCATTATTCGCACCAATAACAAGGGTGACGTGATCAACAAGCCCACCACCACACCCACAAAACCATAGGTAAAACGAGCAATTCGATTTTTTTCGTATGGTTTTTTCAGTTCAGAAGCAAGGGTACTAGCATCATATCCATTCATCTGATCATACGAAGCAGGATCAACCTGATATGCATTGAGATTCAGCAAGGTAAAATCATTTCCTCTTGCCACACCAAAATCTCCCCAGGCGAACTTAGCCATGGAAATACAGGCACGCGCCAAAGAAGAAATTGTCCGAGCAGGGATACGATAAAAAACCGCAATCAGTGCTGAACAAAACAACCCAACCGCAGCACCGAGTGCAATACCAGGCAAGCCGTAAGTAAAACGAGCAGGAGGTAAGACGTTGGATAAACCGAGAGGCCCCCCCTCCATAAAGTCACCTCTCGTTTGCAATAAGTTCTCTTTGTGTATGCCACAATTAATTTCGCCGGGTTCAGCATCACGCTCAGATAAACTCGCTCTAATAATCGAAGCAGCGGTACGGCAAAATGAGAGAGCAGAGTTTAAGATGACTCGAAAAGCAACAATCGGCAAAGCAAGCACAAAACCCACCACAGCACCCAAGACAACCCCAGGCAAACCATAGGTAAAACGTTTTGGAGGTATTCGTCCCACCCCATTCCGTTCAGAAATTCTAAAATCTGTTTGAGCTTCATCAAAAAGAGCAGGATCCGGACCAAAATATACTGGCTCTAAGGTAAATTTCTTAGAAGGTAAAAACGCACATACAGTAGACAGAAACATACGAGCAAAACTAAGTGCCGACTGCACAATGATATTTGCCGTCAACACTAAAACGGCTGGCACCAACACCAATGCAAACGCCAAGATCACACCAGGCCACCCATAAACCCAACGCAATAACTGTTGAACTCGCGTCTCGCCTGGCCTGACTGATAACAAACCCTTGCGCCAAAAAGCTTGGGATTTCAGATGAGCAGGCAACCCTAGGCCCAAAAAACTCCTCGCTGTTTGAACAAAGGCAATGGCAATATGAGCCACCCCAGGCACCAAGAGCAAAGAACTGAGCCAAGCCGCGGCGACAACAGGAAACAACAAACATTGTCTTAAAAGAGGCAAAGTATTCGGGGTATGAGCCTCCTGGGGTTTAACATCCTTATCAGTCGCCGCATCGCCATCTTCCGCTTCCAGCACCACTGTTTTTTGTTTTTTAGGCCCCATGGTGTACTTTGCAGCCAACAAATAATGCGCTAAAAACACTTCTTTTACCGCGCGACCCGCTGCACCCGCTGCCACTGTCATCGCTCTCCCTGCAGCCTTCATTCCTGCCCCTGCTGCTTGCCCCAAACGCATAACTCACCTCCAAAAATGAATAAATTTTATGCACTATATCAAGTTTTATGACTACATACACCCATCAAATAACGGGTGGCTGCCAACAAATCCTCATCCGTACATTCAAAGCATCCCCCACGGGCTGGCATATTATTTATGCCCTCATCTACGTTTTTTAAAATAGTATTGAGGCTTTGGTGGCGTGTTCTTTCATACCAATCCGATTTTATGCCACGCCGAGGCGCCCCCACCTGAATTTGAGGGTCGGGTTCATGGCATACCCCACAAAAAGTGTCATACACCCCCTTGCCCACCGCTTTATTTTGATGAATTTGTTTCAAAACTTCACTTGGATTATGGTAGGCATAAACATTAACCCAAGCACAGAATAACAGTCCAGCGCTTATTTTTTTCATGAAATAGGCTCCTCACACCTAAAAAGTTCGGGTTGACATACACAAGATTAAAAGCTATTGATCATATTGGATATTCTATTTGTTGCTTCACACTTAAGGAGGGTTTAATGATAAAGTTAACTCCAAATTTGGACCAAGATGGCAAGTATACACGCCTTATCATTGGCGCCGTTTTAATAGTCGGAGGCTTATTAGGTTTAGGCCGATATTTTCTTATTTTAGTGGGTATTGTTCTGGTCGCTGAAGGCGTATTAGGCTTTGGATGCGCACCCCTTGTGATTGAGAAATTTTTTAAAAAACCCCCTACGCCGCCTACTAAACCCTAAGATATTTCATTACAATAAACCCACTTTTTAGGTTATCAGCCAAGGTGGGTTTATTTTATGAAAAAAACAATCAATTTAATGGGCTGTATTGCAGCCTTTATTTCACTTTCTGCTTGCTCCAGTGCCATGCTGGCAACCAGCTCCGCCGGCAGCACTTTAAACCAACAAGGACGCAGCTTCTCAAGTAATGTCTCTGATCAAACCATCACCTATAAAGCCACCAAAGCCATTAATGATGATCCTGCACTGGCTAAAAGCAGTCGAATCGTGGTGGTCACCTTCGAACGCAATGTCTTACTGACGGGCGAAACCCCCACAGAACAATTAAAGCAACAAGCAGAAGCCCTCGTAAAACGCACACCGCACATTCGACACATCTACAATGACATCAGCGTTCAACCGCCTTTGAGCACTTATGAACAAGGAAACGACGGCATTATCACAGGCAACATTAAAACACGCATGTTTACCACCACCAACTTACGCGGACGTAATATTAAAGTGATCACTGAAAACGATGTGGTCTACCTCATGGGCTCTGTGAGTCAACAAGAAGGTCGTGTCGCCGCTGAAGTAGCACGCAACAGCGCGGGGGTTAAAAAGGTAGTCAAATTGTTTGAATATACATCCTAATTTCATGCAATCGAAAAACAACGCAGAAAAACGTATTATTGTCGGCATGTCAGGTGGTGTCGATTCTTCCGTTTCAGCCCTTCTCTTGAAACAACAAGGTTATCAGGTAGAAGGTTTGTTCATGAAAAATTGGGAAGAAGATGACACAGACACCTATTGCAGTGCGACGCATGATTTGCAAGATGCACAGCAAGTTTGTGACAGCTTAAACATCCCACTGCATCGCGTAAATTTTTCTTCAGACTATTGGGATCACGTATTTGAGAATTTCCTTGAAGAATATCGGGCGGGTCGCACACCCAACCCCGACATTCTTTGCAATAAATTTATAAAATTTACTGCTTTTTTAGATTATGCCAAACACTTGGGGGCTGATTATATTGCAACGGGTCATTATGCACAAAAACGACAAGAAGCCGAGTTTGAATATCTCATCAAAGCGCAAGATTCAAACAAAGATCAAACTTACTTTTTGTATACCTTAAATCAATATCAACTTAAAAACACACTCTTTCCCATTGGCCACCTTGAAAAAAACAGCGTGCGACAACTAGCACAGAAAGCAAATTTACCTAATCATGCCAAAAAAGACAGCACAGGCATTTGCTTTATTGGTGAAAAACGATTTCGTGAATTTCTAAGTCATTACTTGCCCGCCCAACCCGGCGACATTGTCACACCCGAAGGAAAAAAAATAGGAACGCATCAGGGACTGATGTATTACACCCTCGGGCAAAGACAAGGCTTAGGGATCGGTGGATTAAAAAATACAGCAGAAAATCCTTGGTATGTTGCAGACAAACATACCCACAGCAATGAATTGGTGGTGGTACAAGGGCATGACCATCCCCTTCTTTTTTCTCAGGCTTGCTACTGCCACACACTTCACTGGATTGCCTCTGCTCCTACACTACCTTACACTTGCCACGTAAAAATACGTTACAGGCAGCAAGAACAAACCGCTGAAATTCAGCAAATGACAGACAATCGCTATTTTATTCAATTTGAAACACCTCAACGCGCAGTGACACCTGGGCAATCTGCAGTTTTTTATCAAAATGATACCTGCTTGGGTGGCGGCATCATTGAATCGATTATTAGGGCCTGTCGTCAATTAACTCATCAAAATAATCGCAGATGCTAACTTCACTGCTTCCAGAAAATATTTTCCGCGCTTGCAATACCGTGTTGCAATGCCACGAAATTGCTTTAATCTGCAGAAAAAACGTTCGATCAAAT
>JACREE010000074.1 GCA_016218405.1 Gammaproteobacteria bacterium | reverse complement strand
CTCTCAACTGATGAATTATTAGTTATGATAAAACAAAAAGACAATATTAAAACGAGTGTATTAGACATCGCTATTGATAAAAACAAACTACCGATGCTGCTGGAATTTATTCATAAAATCATATCCGACCCTATAGCGAAACAAAATTTTATGAAAGAACTCCTTCTTGCACCTGCGCCGGATAAAGGAAAGAACGCAGTCATGCAAAATAAACAGATTCTTGATGGTAACTACTCACCCCTGTTAGCCGCGAAGCGGGTCCCTCTGTGCCAGCGATAGTGAGACAAAAATAAGGTAAAACCTACTATCACGAGGGCGGTAGGGAAACAGACAAAATGGTACAAACAATTGCGAGTATTAATGATGCACAGTTAGAGAATTTGATTAACATTATGAGTACTGCTCCACAGCTCGACAAGTCATCCTCAGCAGTACCTCCAGATCCACAAGTACAACCCAGTAAACAAGAAAGGCGCAAATTTACCAATGCCTATAAGCTTCAGTTTCTTGAGCGATATGATGCATGCCATAATGTTTTAGATCGTGGTGCGCTATTGCGCCGAGAAGGCTTGTATTATTCTTGTGTTTCAACGTGGAGAAAGCAGCTGAGTATGGCTAATAATGGAAGTAGCGGGAAATCAAATACTAAACGCTCTGATCACTTACTTAGGGAAAATGAGCAATTGAAACGAAAGTTGGCGCAGGCTGAGGCGATTATTGATCTCCAAAAAAAAGTCTCCGAATTGCTTGGGACACACATCCTCCCACGCGAGAGCATAGGGGGGAAATTATGAGTGCGATTTCATCCGTTTGCCAGGAAAAAAACGTATCCATTGATTTCATTTGCTCAGCATTGTCTATTCCAAGAGCGAGTTACTATAGACATGTCGATCGAAAGAAATCCACAAAAGGTCTGGATTTATCGCCAAAAATACCAGTAAATGCACTGAATTCTGATGAAAAACAAGAAATTCTTGAGTTGTTGCACAGCGAGACTTTTATCGACAAAACGCCCTATGATGTTTATTACAACCTGATGGATAAAGGGGAGTATTATTGCTCACCACGAACAATGTATCGTATTTTAGCAGCGGCAGGAGAAACAACAGACCGGCGTGCGCAGCGCAATCATCGTGATGCAGTGAAACCAGAATTAATTGCAACTCGGCAAAATGAAGTATGGTCTTGGGACATTACGAAGCTTCTTGGCCCGTCAAGATGTGTTTACTACCATTTGTATGTCATTCTCGACCTCTATAGTCGATACGTGGTTGGCTGGCTTATTGCTGACAGTGAATCAAAAGAGTTGGCTCGGAAGCTGATACAGCAGTCGGCCTTGAAGCAAGGCATTCAACCCAATCAACTAACATTACACTCAGATAACGGCCCCAGCATGACCTCTCATACCGTCTCTGATTTGCTGGATCATTTGGGGGTTCATAAAACACATAACCGACCGTATACAAGTAATGATAACCCGTTTTCAGAATCTCAATTTAAAACGCTGAAATACAGGCCAGAGTTTCCCGTTCGCTTTCAATCTCTCCAGCATGGAGAAGCTTTTTGCCAGCAATTTTTTGATTGGTATAACAAGACGCACTATCATTCTGGTATTGCTTGGCTAACCCCTGAAACAGTGCATTATCAACGTGCACAAGCCACTCTGGAGCAACGACATGCTGTGCTTACGCTGGCATTTTTGAATAACCCTGCTCGCTTCAATAACAAGAAACCTCAACTAAAAAAATTGCCGGAAGCTGTGTATATTAATCCACCAAAAACAATTGAAATAAGAAATAATTCTGGACAACTAGAAGGAGGTATGGCATGATGATTTCTTAAGAAGTTCTTCCAAGAAATTGTCTCATTTCCCCTGGCACGCTCCGGTTTCCATAAAAGTAGTTAAGATTGAGCCAAGGCCAAGCCCCAATATAATATTTGCACCATAGATATAGGTATCAATTTTAGCAGCGAATGGTAATTTTTCCGGTTTAAATGTTAATTTAATTAATTTTTGTAAAATAGGAAAAGTGATACTT
>JACREE010000073.1 GCA_016218405.1 Gammaproteobacteria bacterium | reverse complement strand
AGAACGAGAAGACAGCACGCAACGGCTACCCGCACACTCACTGCGGCAATTTGTGCAGTCGGTTGTGTTAGAAGAAAACAACTTTGAAGCCCTCGCTGAGTTTTTATCTTTGTTTGATACCATCGAGGCTTACTTAATTTGTTTTGAACAGGAAACCGTAAAACACACCCTCCAACACCCCGAACACTTAAGATACCTATTAATTTTCTTAACACCGGTACGAATAGGGCAATTATTCAAAGCGCTGGAAAATACTTCGCTTAATGCCGTTAAAACAGCGAGGGATTTCGCCACTATCCTTCAATACCTTACACCTGAACAAAGCAGGGCTGTTTGTGGAGCCTATCAAGCGCGTTTACCTTCGATCATTAAAACAGCAAAAGATTTCGCCACTATCCTTCAGTACCTTACACCTGAACAAAGCAGGACTGTTTGTGGAGCCTGTCAAGCGCGTTTACCTTCGATCATTAAAAGAGCGTGGGATTTCTCCACTATCCTTCAATACATTACACCTGAACAACGCACCATTGTTTATGAAACATTCAAAGAGCACTTACCTTCGATCATTCAAAGAGTGGGGGATTTCTGCCATATCCTTTGCTGCCTTTCACTTGAACAATGCAGGGTTGTTTGTGGAACCTGTAAAAAACATTTATTTTCAGTCATTCAAACAGCGAAAGATGTCGCCACTATCCTTCAGTACCTTTCATCCGAAAAATGTGGGATTATTTGTGAAAAACTAAAAGAACATTTGCCTCAATTAATAAAAACAGAAGAAGATATTGGGATGTTTGACACAGGATGTTGTTCTAAACAAAGCCTTTACATACTAAGATATTATTACTTGCTGGCTAGCTTAGACGCGTATATAACTCAAGTGGAAGGACATGGCAAAAATGATTTTTCATACGGCTTTTGGCATCAAAAAACATCAAGGGACTTGAGCCAAGAAGTCGATTATAACCTTGCAAAATAAATAAAAGAAACGATGATAAAACAAGTTCCCTACACAAACATCGACACACTTTTAAGCCCGAAAAATCTCGAAGAGATGCGAGACGAAATCGTGAGAACCCTGAAAACAAGTGATCCATTTTTTAATAAAAATTACGTAGAGCGTGGCATGAACAGCGACGCCTTAACAAAAGCGTTTCACCTTGTTAGAACACCTGAATCTCGCCAATCTTCACCTGGCAACGGGCGTCGTTAATTTTTTCTAATATATACTTTACACGCCCCCACAGAGGCATAACCTTGTATTTTTACATTATTAATGATTTTTTAACCTTGTATTTTTACATTCTAAACGATATAATGAAAGAATATAGAATCACTGGGAGGCTTGATGAAACGAGATCGCTTACAAGATTTAGAAGTCTGGCGATTTGATCCCTATCGGAAACCCCTGTTAATTCGGGGTTGCCGACAGGTAGGCAAATCTTGGCTAGTGCGTGAGTTTGGTAAGCAGTTCGAGAGTTTTATTGAAGTTAACTTCGAGAAAAATAAATCTGTCCATTCCTATTTTGAAACTGACTTGGATATTAATGCGTTATTAGAAAAACTGACACTCTATTCGCATATTAAAATTGAACCAGGCAAAACATTGCTATTTTTTGATGAAATTCAAGCCTGCGAAGGCGCTTTACAAGCATTACGCTATTTCAAAGAAGACAGGCCCGATATTCACATTATTGCTGCAGGATCATTATTGGATTTCACGCTCAGCAAATTAGGCATAGCCGTCGGGCGCGTGCAATTTATGCATCTTTATCCTCTTTCATTTTCTGAATATCTTACTGTGTTAGGATTGAATGATTGGCGTGAATTTTTATTTAAACAAGAAAATGATCCCACTATTGCTACACAGCTAATTGAACATTTAAAAAATTATATGTGGTTGGGTGGAATGCCTGCCGTGATCAGCGCATGGTTAAATGAAAAAACCCCCCTTGTTTGTCAGGCAAGACAAGATGAAATTATCGAATCCTATCAAATCGATTTTTATAAATATGCAAAACAGCATGAAATAACGCATGTCAGTAGTGTGTTTAATGCTATTCCACAATTAATAGGTAAAAAATTTGTCTATGCAAATGTTGATGAACATACGCGAGGCGAAATTATTAAAAAAGCACTAAATTTGTTAGAAATGGCGGGCATTGCGATACCCTGTTATCACACGGCTGCCCAGCAACCCCCTTTGTCGGCGATGCAAAACAATAAGAAATTTAAAATTTATTATTTCGATATCGGTATTGCACAACGGTTATTAGGTTTAGATATTAAGCAATGGTCATTAAACCCCTTACGCTTAGCCAATCAAGGTGGCATAGCGGAGCAATTTGTGGCACAGGAATTAGTCGCATATTCTGATTTTCGTAAACAAAGCGCATTATTCTATTGGTCTCGAGAAGCTAAGAGTAGCCATGCTGAAGTGGATTTTATTGTTCTAAAAAAAGGGGAACTTATTCCCGTTGAAGTGAAATCTTCACAGAAAGGAAGCATGAAAAGCATGCATTTGTTTCTGGAATCACACCCCAACTCAATGTTCGGCTTGAAAATTTCGACAGGCTCCTTTGCCCACCAAGAAAAACTTATTGAAATTCCACTTTATGCGATCGAAAGTTGGGCTAATGGAAAGTAAGAAATTATCACCCTGCGAAGGGTAGCTCTTAAAAGGTACTCGTCAACGAATTGTAGACTTGTCACAATAAAACTTCATTCCCCTTTAAGCTTCCCACCGTACAATAGCCCCATAAAATTCATTTTTTAGGATACCGCCGTGGCTATGCCAACCTGGAAAGCAGACTTACACGCCCTCTCTGCCCACTACAAAGCTGAACTGGCGAGCTTTGAGGCCTGGGCGTTAAATAAAAAAACGAGGCTACGAACTTATCCAGACTTATTACGTACCTGTGAAGGTTATGATTTAAAAAACGTTTTAACGCTCTGCGATAAAGCTATCGAGGAAGCAACTTCACCTGAGGCGTTTAAAGCCTCTTTCATCGCTATTTTGGCAACGCATTGGGAACAGACAACAGAAACGGCGCTCAGTTATTTAGCTTACCCTGAAGCCAGTGCAAACGCGTATTTATTTAAATTGTTTGAACAGGTTTACAAACGCGCAGCGGATGCGCGTGATCTGCCTTTGTTTTCACCTGGCATCCACCACGCCTTAACGATCGAGACACACCTTATCCCTGGAAAACATCCCTACGCCAAACATGAAAATGTGAAACTTGTCTGTGTCGAATCTGATTTGAGCGCAGCAGAGGCGTTAAAAGATAAGCCCCTGAGCCATTGGCTGGTGGTGGGAAACACGCTTTTTAATGCCAACGAATTTATTAAAATGTGCCAACATAAAAAGATGCCCCTGGCTGTTGTCGGACCATTCATTGTCGAAGTAAATCATCAGAACCCTTCTCTCTTACAGGCCTTACAAGCCTATCAGCCCACGCTCGCGATTTTTATCGACACGTTAAAACGACTCCACACGGACTATACCGTGCGACAAATGCTGTCTACCTTAGCCCTGGGATTAAAACAAGCAGGCACACATTTAACGGGAGGGGAATGGGCAGGAGCGGGTGCAGGCCGTGCCATCGCTCAATTTAAAGAACACTTACGCTTACTCTCTAATACCTCGCAACAACAGCTGT
>JACREE010000001.1 GCA_016218405.1 Gammaproteobacteria bacterium | reverse complement strand
GACGGCAACGCCGTAAGCGATTCACGCAACTTAGTTAAAGCTTGATGATAATCATGCGCACCAAAAATAGCGGAGCCCACACAAAGCGTGTCGGCGCCTGCCTCCACGATCATTCGCACATTATCTGCTTTCACCCCTCCATCTACCTCTAAACACACGGTTTGTCGATGTGTTGAAATAAGATGCCGTATTTGTTTTATTTTTTTCAAAGCAGACGGTAAAAAATGTTGCCCCCCAAAACCGGGGTTCACCGACATCACGAGGATCACCGAAAGTTGATCAAGTACATAATCCAAACAAGACAAGGGGGTGGCAGGATTCAAAGCCAACCCCGCCTCACACCCACAATCACGGATTAATTGTAAGGTACGCTCAACATGCAATGACGCTTCGGGGTGAAAGGTAATACGCGTCGCCCCGGCTTGAGCAAAAGCAGGAATCAGGGCATCCACCGGTTGAATCATCAAATGCACATCCAAAGGCACCTTCACACCATGGTGTTTTAGCGCCTGACAAACCAAGGGGCCTACCGTTAAATTCGGCACATAATGATTATCCATCACATCAATGTGAATACGATCTGCCCCCGCTTCGATCACCTTATCCACTTCTTCACCTAATCGAGCAAAATCAGCAGACAAAATAGACGCGGAAATTTCAATTTTTTTCATCAGCTATTCCCTTTGAAAGCCTCTACGAAGGGTATAACATACTGCATATTCAAAATCGAGCCACTCACATACCCTCATGATTTACCTAAATAAAACGGCTCTTTTTTGGATAGCCGCCTGTGCTTTATTGTTTCTCATGCTAGGTTCGGCTGATTTATGGACTCAAGAATGGCGCTGGGCTGATATCATCTGGCGCATGCGCGCGTCCGGCGATTATTTGCACCCCCATCTAGCAGGGCAACCCTATTACGATAAACCCCTGCTCTCTTATTGGATGATGCTCGCCACCACGCGTATTTTTGGCTTAAATGAATGGGGCTTGCGTTTACCCAGCGCACTTGCGGGTTTGCTCGTGTTATTTAGCACGAGGGGAATAGGCAACATTATTTTTGACAGCTCCACCGCAAAATTAGCAGCCTGGCTACTGCTCACCTCCTACTTTTTTGTGTTTTGGAGTCGCGTCGCTAGCGCAGACATGCTCAATGTCGCGGGTATTTTGTTTGCACTCTATTGGTATTTTTCAAAAAAACACACCCCCTCTTTTTTTTCTTACACTGTTTTCTTTTCTATTTTAGCCAGCACCTGTTTAATCAAAGGCCTCATTGCCGCAGCTGTGGTGTTTTTTGTCGTCGCCACTGATTTAAGCTGGACACACACCTGGAAACAACAATTCAATAACCGTTTTTTATTAGGTTTACTGATTGGCATAGGTCTCTATATCACGCCTTTTTTACTCGCACATCAATCAGGCTCGCATGAAAACAGCCTTTATTTAGTGTATCGCGAAAATATATTACGCTTTTTTTCACCCTTTGATCACAAAGATCCTTGGTACAGTTATTTTCTGTATCTTCCTTTTTATTTATTACCTTGGATACTTGTCGCCGCTTTTTCTCTTACAAAAAAACGCATACCATGGCCCACTCTCAACGCACAACAAAAAGCATTTTTAATTTCTATTTTGCTCTTGTTTTTATTTTTCACCTTGAGCGGTTCGCGTCGTTCTTATTATATTTTACCGCTTGTTCCTTTATGTTCATTGTGGATAGCCAAGCAACTCCGCACCGCTCATCTTGAAAAATTTGCCGCCCGAGCCATCATCGTGATGTATGGCTTACTCTTGACTTGGTTTGCTTACTTTCAACCTCATTATTATCAACAGCATGGCTTAAAACCCCTTGCACAACAGATCAAACAACAAGCGCAACATTTAGCACCCTGGCAAAACTGGCACGCCATCATGATAGCAACCGATGATCGACTTGGCTTTTACTTACAAACTGCCACACCCCCACTTTCTTTTCGTTCGTATCATGATGTGCAAGACAAAAAAGCCTTACTGAAAGGGCCCGTGATCATCATCACCACCCCCGAAATAAGCGCGACTTTCCCCAAAGAAGGCAAAATCATCCCCCCCCACCAACACGACAAATTTTCGATTTGGCTCAGATCATCATAAAAAGTAACCATTCAGCACCATTTACCAGCTTTCGGCCTAATCGATACCTGTTACGCCAGCAGCAGGTGCGAATCGTGCAGGCTTCCTTGTTCCGCCACCAGCCACTACGGCAATTCAGCCACCGGAGACCACCCAGCCGCCGCCCTGCACCCCACCCATCAAGTAGACATAAATACTATATTATGCTAGCATTACTGTATACAAACTTCTTTAAAGCGCTACAGGATGGTTGCATATGAACCAAAACCAAGCAATTAAAGTCCTCCGAGAATGGGGTAAGAAGGGATGGCATGTATTTACAAAACATGAGCTTGCCAAGTTATTCCCAGAAGATAGCCCCAAAACCTTTACAGAAGGGCTAAATCGTTTGGCAAAAGGTGAGCTTTTGCAGCGTGCTTGTCGTGGTATTTACATAAACAAAGAGATCTTAGCCATAGATCGATATTTGATTGAACGAATTGCCAAAGCACTTCGCGTGGGTGAGTACAACTACATTAGTCTAGAGTCGATGCTTTCCGAATATGGCGTCATTTCTCAAGTACCCATTGATCGATTAACAATTATGACAACAGGTCGAAAGGGCAACTACAAAACACCTTATGGGACCATTGAGTTTACGCATACCAAAAGAGGGATTGTAGATATTCTTAACAACACCCGAGTCGCTCCCAATAGACCCCTTAGAGTTGCAACAAAAGAAGCAGCATGGCGTGATTTAAAGCGTGTTGGTCGAAATTTAAATTTAGTCGACAAGGGAGAGCTTAGTGATGACTGAACAACAAGCATTTAATGTTTTAGTGGAGCGTGCAATGATGACCCAAGGTCGCGCACATATGAGGCCTGTTATCGAAAAAGAATTACTTCATTATGATATTCTTTTTGCACTAGACCAATCTAACTTATTAGATCATCTAACCTTTCAAGGTGGCACCGCGCTACGCTTGTGTTATGGCTCATCTCGATGCAGTGAAGATTTGGATTTTACTGGCGGAATTAACTTTACAACTAACTACCTGATGAACATGAAAAATTGCATCGAAAAATATCTCGGCGAACGGTACGGCTTAGAGGTAACTGTAAAAGAACCAGCTGAATTTAAAAGCAGTCAAAACGAACATGAATTAAGAGTGGATAAATGGCAGATCAGTGTAACAACATCCCCAGAGCGAAGGGATCTTCCCAGGCAAAAAATTAAAATTGAAGTTATCAATATTCAATCTTATTCACGGGTTGCAAGAGCGCTGCAACATAACTATGATTTTTTACCTGACGGTTACAATGATACTTTGATCCTGACAGAAAGTCCGGATGAAATCATGGCGGATAAGCTGATTTCATTTGTTAATTGCAGTAGATATGTCAGACATCGTGATATCTGGGATTTACGTTGGCTTAAGCAGCAAGGCGCTGTGATTAACCCTTTATTTATCCAGAAAAAAATAGCTGACTATCACATTACTGATTATCGAGAAAAACTAGAAAATACTTATAATTCAATTAATGAAATTATAAAAAGCAAAGAATTTATTGATGAAATGTCTCGCTTTATTCCTTCTGATGTACAAGAAAGAACACTACGAAAAGAAAAATTTTTAGACTATTTAATTGATGAGATTAAATTACAATTAAATGAAGTCAATAAACTAATTTTTATAGATAAAATGGGTCGGTAATATAAAGTTATTCTTTTAACTAGCCATATTCTTTAAAAGATTTACGATAAATGATCAATATTAACAATTTCATAAATGGATTTTCACAAATTTTTACAGATGAATATCTTTCTCAACCATGGAAAATAACCCAAAATTTATCAACTATATTGAACGCCATCATTTTGCAACTTGATGATAGTTTTGATATTAAAGACGGCATAGCCATTCATAAGACAGCCCACATTGAAAAAGGTGTGACATTAAAAGCACCCATCGTTATTAATGACAATTGTTTTATTGCTGCAAACACCTATTTAAGAGGCCTTAAGTTGGCTTGCTATTCACGATACCGCTCAAGTAGACGGCTTGTGTCATCCAGACAAACAAGCTAATGCGCTTTGGAGTTGGGTAAATGGTTTATATGAATGTTGTCGTGGCGGTAATATTAATGAGGATAGCATCGATGATCATCAATTTCCTAACCGCCCTATTTGTGCAAGTGGACACTTTAATAAGCTTCTCGAATCCCTACATGGCGTCCACACGTTAGTCGACATTATTTTCATTAACAAAGTATCCACGTCTTTGGCGCTTCGCTCACGTTTGCAAACATCAACACGCGCTTATTTTCTGAACTTGCTTGACCAGGCTAGCTCTATTGAACAACTCGATGAGGCAATGGACCTTTTTCGTCGTTTACAAGCTTATGATCCCACAAGCAAAGACGGGCCAGAGCAACCTAGCGCCATTTCCGCAGCCGAAATCGTATGGCACGCCGTTAACCCTGGGTTAGCGGTTTCGATGATGGAAGACTATGGGATCTTCTTCAATAATGACCCCGCAGATAAAAACTATGTTGAGTTTTTTGGTGATGAAATCAATGCAGTATGGCGACATGCAATATCACTTACTGACACCCACGAAGCGCTTGTATCGCAACGTTATCAAGAACGGCAGCATACCTTGTCGGTTGAGCCAGCAGCTGAAACACTCACTCCGAGAAGGTAGGTTACACACATCACGTCTATACTCCTTATTGAAAACACCTCCAGTATGTCGAATAAAAATCGACATACTGGAGGTATTTGTATTTGCTAATAGTCTTACCCACTGTAGGCGCTGTTTTTCTACTGTAGATCAGCAGCATATCCCGAAAATAGAAGCCATATCAAAAAATGTATTTTTTGTGTAAAATTTTTATTCGCCCCTTGCTCGCAAAATCGCTCGTATAAAGGAAAAAGATGCACCTCTCTCACCCAAAAAAATGCCTTGGGGCATTCCAGCTTATTATGTTCGCGATTGTTTCTGTCGACAGCCTGCGCAACATACCCATTGGTGCACAATATGGCTTTTCCTTGATAACCTTTTATCTTTTTGCAGGGCTCTGTTTTTTCCTACCCCTCACCTGGATCACCTCCCAATTAGCGGTACGCTTCCCCAATGTGGGCGGGTCCTATTTATGGATAGAAGCCGCTTTTGGCAAATCCTTTGGACGCTTATCACTTTGGCTGCAATGGACCTATAACATCATTTGGTACCCTACTATTTTTGCTTTTATCTCCAGCACCCTTTTGTCGCTTATTCGCCCCGACTTCGAAAATAATAAATACGTCATTTTGTTTATTTGCGTCAGTTTATTTTGGCTGATCACCTTCATTCATGCCTATGGCATCAAAGCCAGCAGCTGGATTAGCACAGTCAGCGCCATTCTCGGCACCCTTTTGCCCATGTCTGTCATGATTGGTTTTGCCGCTTATTGGCTCTTATCCGGTTTACCTTCTACCACCCCCTTGGGCATCCGCGACTTACTGCCACAAACCACAGACCTCCATAATATTGCCTATTTTTCCAATATATTGTTCAGTTTAATGGGCCTAGAAGTGATCGCCATGCATGCAGGCAATGTCAGCCAACCCCAAAAAACGTATCCTCGCGCGTTACTCATTGCCTCTCTGACCATTTTGGCCACACTCACCTTAAGTTCACTTGCCTTATGCATCGTCATCTCACCTCAACACATTCGTTTACTCAACGGCATCATGGATGTTTTCACATTATTCTTTGATCACTACCAGATTCCTTATGGCGCCCAGCTCATGGGCTGGTGCGTGGTGATCGGTGCATTTGGCATCGCCTCTTCTTGGATGATCGGCCTAGCACGCGGACTGCACATCGCGCTGACTTCCACCGATGCGCCTCAATTATTACAAAAATTAAATAAAAAAGGCGCCCCGCTGAATATACTGTGCTTTCAAGGGATCATTTACACCCTGCTTTTAAGCGCATTTTTATTATTACCGAGCATCAGCAGCTCTTATTGGTTTTTGTCTGTTTTGTCCGCACAATTCGCCTTGCTTTATTACATTCTTTTGTTTTCAGCGGCCATCAAACTATTTTTCTCTGTTAAACAAACACGTGCCCATGCCTTTTTAGGCGCCACCCTGCCTTTCATTGCAGGCTGTGTGAGCTTAATTGGCATCGTGGTTGGATTTGTCCCTCCCTCTAATATTGGCCTAACACACCTCCTAGGGTACGAGTTATTTTTGATAGGCTGCCTCTTCCTATTTTGCCTGCCCCCTTTCTTTTTATTGCGGAAAAAATGACAGCCCCTATTGAGTGAGGGCGGAAGATTGTTTAGAATGTCCCCCTTTTGGCATATACAATTAAAGTCTGGAGCAAGCTATGTTTGCGGTTATCTTAAGTGGTGGGAAGCAATACCGGGTTGAAGTCGGCCAAACCCTCAAACTAGAATCCCTGCCAGCCCTAGTAGGTGACACAGTGACCTTTGAAAAAGTGCTCATGGTTGCCAACGGCGATGATATTAAAATTGGCTCACCTTTCTTGGCAAGCGCGGCGGTCAGCGCTACGGTGGTTGAACACGGCCGCGGACCTAAAATTCGCATCGTTAAACACCGCCGCCGCAAGCATTATCATAAAGAAATGGGGCATCGTCAAAATTACACAGCAGTAAAAATTACTGAAATTTAAGGGGTCTATACATGGCACATAAGAAAGCGGGTGGTAGTACACGCAATGGTCGTGACTCTCACTCAAAACGCTTAGGCGTGAAAAAATACGGCGAACAATTTGTCATTCCAGGCAATATTATTATTCGTCAACGCGGCACAGAATATCACCCCGGTGAAAATGTCGGCATGGGCAAAGACCATACTCTTTTTGCTTTAATAGCGGGTATCGTACGTTTTGCAGTAAAAGGCCCTCAAAAGCGCCGCGTCGTTATGGTTGAACCTATCGCTGCGCAAGAATAGAGAAGTCCCTATCCCGTGTTGCGCAACCCTTCAAAATACGAGGAAAGTGTGCGCAACACGGTGTATTTAAATGCACTACCCAAGCTTCTCCTCCAACTTCATATACGTATCCCAAAGTTCTTTGAAATATTGCTCTTTTATCCGATGATAAATCTGATCTGCGATACTCTCATCGTAAACATGCGAAGTTTCATTACGATCTTTGAGCATATCTAACCAACGTTGTTGGTGGTGAATAAGCTTACCTTGGTAAGCAAACTTCAACACTTCCTTAGGGAATGCAGCCTGCTGTCCCTGCTCCTCCAACAACAGTCGCAAGGTTTTCCAAAAAAGCTCAAAAGTAAATTCAAATCGTTGAATTGAAGAATCTATTTGCGCTCTTTTCTTGTCGACAGGTTCATTTATCATCTCCTCCAATTTCAATAAAGCTCGTTTCAAAAACACCATTTTTTCTTGAATTTTTTTAACCATCTTTTTTTCCCTTCTAAAAAGAACCTTTTTGTCTCGCATAATATTGCACCAAAACTCACTGCCTTTAGGTAAAATGTCAAAACGCACACAGTCTATTTTAAGCAAAGTATCTGCTTCTTCAAGAATATCTTGGATATTTTTCCATTCTTCTGAGCTAGCCTGCGGGCACACCATTGCCAAATCAATATCAGAACGCGCCTGATGATCGCCTCGCGCCCTGGATCCATACCCCCATATTTCATCAACAAAAGGAAGTTTTTTAAGACGTTGAAAAAAACTGAATTTTTCTATCCAGTCATGCATTTCCATAAAAACTCCTTTCAAATACCACAACAACAACTTAACAAGATTCAACAATTTTTTAAATTTAATTATTCCAATAAATACAAAAATGCATTATTATATAATACAAAAAAGAATAACAAAGTATCACCATGCTAAACTGGCCCATCGAAGAACGACCGCGCGAAAAATTACTGACGCAAGGAGCAGCCAGCCTTTCTGATGCTGAACTTTTAGCGATTTTTTATCGTGTAGGCATCCCAGGGCAACCTGTCCTTTCCCTGGCTCGAGCACATTTGCTGGCAACAGGTTCATTGCGTCAACTCCTTGACACGCCTTACAAACAAGCCCAGATCTTAACAGGGATGAGTTTAACCAAATATGTCAGCTTGCAGGCTGGTTTAGAGTTGGGCAAACGTTATCTCCACCAAACCTTAAAAAAGACGCTAGAATTAAATTCACTCGCTTGTGTGATTGATTATTTACGGCTTCAATTGCGTGAGTATCCGCATGAGGTTGTTATAGGCTTATTCTTAGACATCAAAAACAAACTGATTCAGTCTGAGGAATTGGCGCAAGGGGGTTTGGCTTCTGCTCAAATTTATCCGCGCACTATCGTTAAGCAAGCCTTAGCGTATAATGCCGCAGGGTTGATTGTGGCACACAACCATCCTTCGGGTGATCCCAACCCCAGCCAAGCGGACAAAACGATGACAACAGACTTAAAACAATTACTGGATAAAATCGAAATTCGATTGTTGGATCATATTATTTTAGGCGAAGGCTGTTACTTCTCTTTTGCAGAACAAGGGTATATATGAAATTCGTAGATGAAGCGCAGATTAAAGTTGAAGCAGGCAAAGGCGGCGACGGCTGCGTCGGTTTTCGTCGTGAAAAATTCATTCCTTTTGGTGGTCCCAACGGGGGCGATGGCGGCGATGGCGGCAGCGTTATTCTCGTGGCCGATGAAAACATCAATACACTCATTGATTTTCGCTATGCCACCCAATTTAAAGCTAAAAATGGTGAAAAAGGGGGCGGGAGCGACTGCACAGGAAAAAGCGCGGATGATCTTCTCATACGTGTACCCGTGGGCACCCTTGTCTATGATCAAGACACAGAAGAAGTGTTAGGCGATTTAGTCTCCAACCAACAACAACTTAAAGTCGCCCAAGGTGGATTTCATGGCATCGGTAATGCACGTTTCAAAAGCAGCATTAATCGCACACCTCGTCAATTTACACCAGGCTCAGCAGGAGAAAAACGTAACTTACGCTTAGAGCTTAAAGTACTCGCTGACGTGGGCTTATTAGGTTTACCCAATGCAGGAAAATCCACCCTCATTCGCGCCATTTCTGCTGCCAAACCCAAAGTCGCCGATTATCCCTTTACAACGCTATACCCCAATCTAGGCGTCGTGCGAGTGGGTGCTGAACAAAGCTTTGTTGTGGCAGACATTCCTGGATTAATCGAAGGTGCAGCAGAAGGCGCGGGGCTAGGCGTACGTTTTTTAAAACACCTTGCACGCACCCAACTGTTATTGCACCTCATCGACTTACACCCACTCGATGGCCATACTCCCGCTCATCACGCTGCCACCATCATTCATGAGCTCGAAAAATTTAACCCCGAATTGGCGCAAAAAGAACGCTGGCTGGTATTTAATAAAATGGATTTACTCCCCGAAGCAGAACGCAATGCTTGCATTCAATCTGTTTTAGAAACACTGCAATGGACAGGACCTTATTATGTTATTTCAGCCGCAACAGGTGAAGGAACACGTGAATTATGCCAGGCGATCATGTTGCGACTCGATCACACAGAGCTCGCGTCTTTTGAATAAAATGGCATTGTTGGCAAAAATATCTCTGTGAGCATTATTTTTTTCTGCATAAAATTAAATAGAGAACGCCTTGCCCAAACCGGAATGGGAACAGCTATAAAATTTTCAACTAACTTATATTCTTCATCGGACGGACAAATTAAAGCAATTTCAAATTCAGTTCTAGTCAGCATCGGATCTTTAAACAAAATTTCGCCGAGCGGCTTGCCTCCAAGATCCCTGAAATATTCCGCTGTTCTTCCCTCGAATAAGTTTTCTGGAAAAACACTTCTTCCAAATAACCAGGGTATTGCATCCCCTCCCATCTCTATTTCTCTTATCACATGGCCTCTTGCAGGCTTTAACCCCAAGAATGCCAACTCACCGCTTGAAACTTCTGCCTCAGATTGAGACAAAAGTTTTAAATAAAACTTATCACCACACACGCGTTTAAAGCGTGCTGTCATTGACAATGGATCTATGAGCCATGGTTTTAAGTTAATTGGGAAATTATTTGGATTTATTTTTGATAAGGGGAGCCATTTAGTCTTTTTCATTACGCAGCATCTTTAATTATTAGGGGCTATTTACAATTCTAAGAAATTACTTAATATTTTATACCCAGAATCTGTTAAGACAGATTCTGGGTGAAACTGAACACCCACAACATTATATTTTTTATGCTGTAATCCCATCACCTCCCCTTCTTCACTTTCAGCAATTATTTCCAGAGGTGAAGAAAGTAAACTATTTTTTTCTACAATTAAAGAATGATATCGCGCCACTTTGAGCGGACTCACAATATCTTTAAAAATAGTCCTTTTATTATGTGTAATATAGGAAGATTTTCCATGCATCGGCTTGATGGCTCTCTCAACGCTCCCCCCGAAAGCCTGCCCTATTGCTTGATGCCCCAAACAAATTCCTAAAATAGGCACACGTTCGAAAAACTGATGAATAACTTCCAGCGAAATACCTGCATCATCAGGGGCACGTGGCCCAGGAGAAATGATGATATGAGATGGATTTATTTTTTCTATTCCATTTAAAGTAATTTCATCATTTCTAACCACTTTTCGCTTGTAACCTAACTGGCCTACATACCTTGCCAAGTTATAAACAAATGAATCGTAGTTATCTATTAATAAAATCATATTAAATAACGTCTGTTAATGAACGCATCAAGCCGCTGGCCTTATGCAAGGTTTCCTCATATTCAAACTCGGGATCTGAACCTAAAACAATGGCCCCCCCCACCTGGAATGTGATTTTATTATCTTTAATTGAAAATGTTCTTATCGTAATTGATAAATCCAACTCTCCATTGAATCCAATATATCCGATACTTCCACAATAGGGGCCACGACAAGTAGGTTCAATTTTCGAAATAATTTCCATCGATCTAATTTTCGGCGCTCCTGTTATTGAACCCCCGGGGAAAGTTGCTTTTAGCACTTCAAACGGGCCATTGTCCGACAACAACTTCCCTATAATCACAGAAACCAAATGGTGAACAGTTGAGAATGTTTCTATCCCACACAATTTTTCCACCACCACACTGTTGTCTTCACAAACTCTCGACAAATCATTCCGCATTAAATCTACTATCATCACATTTTCAGAAAAATCTTTTTCTGATGTCTCTAATTCTTTAATAAATTCCATATCTTCTTCTGCTGATTTTCCTCTCGGTCTCGTCCCTTTTATAGGTCTTGCTTCAACCACATCACCCGATACTTTTAAAAATCGTTCAGGGGACGCCGAAAGTAACTTCACATTACCGTGATTAATATAGGCAGAAAATGGGGCAGAATTAAAAACTCTTAGTCTCTGATATAAATCATAAGGGGGCAATTCCAAAGGTAAGGTGGCTATAAATCTTTGAGAAATATTAGCCTCGAATATATCTCCCTCTAAAATATAATTTATGACTTCCCCAACAGATTTTTTATACTCGGCTTTTGTAAAATTAGAAGTTATCTCTTCTTTTTTTAAAACACATTTTGACAATTTTTTTGGTTCACCCAATTTCTCTAATTGATTTAATTTCTCAAGCATCCATCCATATCTTTCTTCAGCCCTTCTTCTCCTTTTATTTTCATCCAGCTCTGGAAATCCAGAGGAAAAAATCCATGCTTTTTCATTTAGATGATCGAACCCTACGACCAGATCATATAACCCAACTGAAACATCTGGAAACTCAAGATCATCCGTTCTATGGAAAGAAATTTTTTCAAAAAAATGGCAAAAATCATAGGATAAATAGCCTGCCACCCCCCCCTGAAATGGGGGTCGGTCATGAATATGATTCAGTTTGAATTTACGAGAAGCTTTCTTAAGATACTCAAGTGGATCTAAATTCATCAGATCACTATTGAGATTAACTTTCCCATCTTTACAAATCAGCGTTTCAAAAGGATCGGTGCAAATAAAACTATATCGTCCTAATTCTTCAGAATATCGAGCACTCTCAAGCAAAACAGACCATTCTTCATCCTTGAAAACATTAAAATATATATGCGGTTTTTTATATTTTATTTCATAACTATAGGCTTGAACCATTTCATTCCTTTTGAATTTATTTTCGTTATAGCAGTTTCCTAAATACTTGCGTTTGACAATTAAACATCATTGTTCTATAGTTTCAATAAATGACACATTAGTTTGTTAATTAACTTATGGATTTATCAGCCAAACAATATGTTGAACTTTTTCACCTCATGTTTCTTCGACAATTTAGCGGACATATCGCCGCAAATTTGTATGCCATCAAAGGTGGTTGCAACCTGCGATTTTTCTTTCAAAGCATACGGTATTCGGAAGATCTAGACCTGGATATCCAAATCATTCAGAAGCAAACTTTAGAACACAAAGTTAACAAAATTTTGACCTCTTCATCACTCTTGAAATTACTTCAAAACCACGGAATAACAAAAATAATAGCTAACCCATCAAAGCAAACCCCAACAACCCAGCGCTGGAAAATTCAATTATATATTGATCGCTTGAAAATGCCTTTGGCCACCAAAATAGAATTTTCACGAAGACACGATAAGTTCCAAAGTGAATTAGGCGACATAAATATACAAATTTGTCAGCGCTATTCTTTACCACCATCAAGATTATCACATTATAAATTATGCGAAGCAGTTGCCCAAAAAATACTCGCCCTAGCACATCGCTCATTAACACAGGCGAGAGATATTTTTGATCTTTACCATCTATTACATATCGCAACACAACCAAAAATATCTCTAGAAAAAAACAGTTTAGAGAAAGCAGAGGTCGCATTATCATCCATTAGCTTCGGAGACTACAAATCGCAAGTAGTAACCTTTTTAGAACCAGCACATCAACAGATGTTTGACAACAAAGATTACTGGAAAACCATTACCAATAAAGTTTTACATTACCTAAGAGAATTAAAAAAATGAATCTCCTGGGCGCCTATCAAAAGCTAAAAAAACTAGAGCCGACATTCTTAACAGGGGATGCATCAGCAGTATTGGGAATTTCCACTAATTATGCCGCAATAATTTTAGGTAGATTAGCCAATCAAAATGCAATCGTTCATTTGGCCCGTGGACGTTGGGCTTATACTAGTTCAGTCGATCCACTTCTATTACCGAATATTTTAACTTATCCAATGATGTCATACATTTCATTATATTCTGCGCTGTATTATCACGGAATAATAGATCAAATCCCAAGTACAATTTTTGCTGTTTCAAATGGTAAAACAAAAATATTTCAAACACCGCTAGGAAAAATTTCTATTCACAGCATAAACAGCCACTTATTTACAGGTTACGAGTCCCATGGAAAAAATTTATTACTTATGGCAACCCCTGAAAAAGCTTTATTCGACACATTTTATTTAATACCTGCAAAATCAAACTTATTTAAGCGTGTAACAGAACTTGACATTCCCGCTAATTTTAATTTCTCAATCTTCAGCACCTGGCTTAAAAATGTGAAGAATAAGAGCAGGCGCACCATCATTGAAAAACGGTTGGAAGAAATCAAACAAACCCTATAGACCTCCTAATTTCACGCAAATAATCGAGATTGATCGTGGCATAAATAACACCGGGTGCTACCCCTTCTTTTTTTGCACTGATTAAACCCCACGGATCCACAATCATACTGTTTCCAAATGTATGTCGGCCATTAGGGTGCACGCCTCCTTGCGCTGAACCAACAAGATAACAAAAAGTATCAATGGCTCTGGCACGCATCAGTAACTCCCAATGTGCTTCACCTGTTTTTTTAGTGAATGCAGATGGAACAACAATGATTTCTGCGCCACGAGCAGCCAACTCCAGAAACAAACCAGGAAAACGAAGATCATAACAAACAGCCAATCCGACTCTACCCACAGGCGTATCCACCACGACACACTCACTTCCCGGCTCTGTTGTATCAGACTCTTTATAGACTTCCGCGTCTGACAAGCTCACATCAAAGAGGTGAGATTTATCATAACGAGCCACTTGTTTACCCTGATCGTCATACACCAAACAAGCGGCTCTTATTTTTGTGGAATTATCACAGCTTATCGGGATCGTGCCCCCCACTATCCAAATATGATGTTTTCTTGCCTGTTCGGATAAAAAAGATTGGATATTTCCCTTGCCTACCTCTTCTCTCACTTTCACCTTATCTGTTTCTTTCTCTCCCATGATAGAAAACATTTCGGGTAACACGAGTAGTTTGGCTTGGTTCTGCGCCGCCTCAGCTATTAATCTTTCTGCAGTTTTTAAATTTTCATCAACAAACTGCGAGGAACACATTTGTATAGCAGCTATTTTCATGACTCACCTTAGAAGAGGTTCATAAATCATTTTGTCCTCTTTCTTCATCTCTCAACGTCAAAATCTCGTGACCTGATTTCGTCACCAAGAGGGTGTGTTCCCACTGCGCAGACAAAAGGCGATCTTTTGTCACCGCAATACTCCACCCATCTTTCTTAATATGTTTAACATCAGGCTTACCTTGATTAATCATCGGCTCTATTGTAAACGTCATTCCCTCTTCTAGCTTAAGACCTGAACCTGGTTTGCCATAATGCATTACTTGCGGTTCTTCATGCATTTTGTTTCCAATTCCGTGCCCACAATACTCTCTCACCACTGAATAATTATTTTTTTCCGCATGAGATTGAATAGCATGACCAATATCACCCAATGTCGCTCCCGGCTTCACTGCCTTTATTCCGCGATACAAACAGCTTTGTGTCACATCAATCAAACGTTTCGCATGAGAGGAGATTTCACCAATCGCAAACATTTTACTACTATCACCGTAGTAACCTTCGTAAACCACAGTAATATCCACATTCACAATATCACCTTTTTTTAATAATTGATTACTGGCAGGCATACCATGGCATATCACTTGGTTTACTGACGTATTCACCGCATAAGGATAGCCGTACTGACCTTTACTTCCTGGAATGGCCCCTAACGTATCCACAATATACCTATCGCAAAAATCATTGATCTCCATCGTACTGATGCCTGGCTTAATTATTTCACCCAGCGCAGTTAATACTCTGGCTGTTAATTGACCCGCACGACGCATTTTTTCGATTTCTTCAGGCGATTTTATAGAAATCATCTAAACCCTACCCCTCTCAATAGAACAAAAAACAGCCATCTTACATAATATTAGTTTAAATTTCAGAAAGAATTCATCGATTTTCCCTCTTCCTCTTTTTTCTCGTGACGCGTTTTCGCTTCCTATACACCCACTGCAAGGTGATCATCAGACGCCACACGAGCAAGACACCCGCATAACCTATAAACGCAGCACTCAAAGCCACGAAGGGTAATCCAATCAAAAAAGGTTTACTTAAGTGACGAATCCATTTAACAAAAGCCGTAACCGTATCACCAGGCGCACCGAGATTAAACTCCATGATCATAGGATAAACACCCTGTACATCATGCATGACCCACTGCCCCACTTTAAAAATAAAATAATTGATAGGCAAAAAAGTTAAAGGATTTGTTATCCAGGTCATCACGACCGCGGCAGCTAAATTACCACGAAACAAATAAGCTAATAATGCCGCCATCAACATTTGTCCAGGAAAAGGCACAAAGGCGACCAACAACCCAAGACCCACCCCTCGCGCCAAAGATTGTCTATTTAAATACCATAGACGCTGATCATAGAATACCGTATGGAACCAACCTGGACGAGGTTGATACAAATGCTGAGGTTTGGGTAGCCATTTTTTTAGATAACGCTTCATCATGGGGAGATATTCTCACAAAAACTGGGTATTTTTAACATACCGTACCTGCTTTCGAATAAACAATCTATCCTAAAGTCATGGCATTCTTTCGAATAACTATCAAAGGAACCACCATGAAACCACTACACATCCACACGCCACTCCTTCAATCTCAGCTTTTAACTCGTTCATTAAATAAAGCTATTTATTTGAAAATGGAGGCCCTACAACCTTGCGGATCATTCAAATTACGCGGCATAGGAAAACTCTGCCAACAAGAAAAAGAGCGGGGTAGCCGTGCTTTCGTTGCCTCTTCTGGTGGTAATGCAGGCATTGCAGCTGCTTACTGTGGTATGAAACTGAATGTGCCTACCACTGTTTTTATTCCAGAAACGAGCCACCCTCTTTACGTTGATCGCATCAAATCTTATGGGGCCGAAGTTATTATTGCAGGTGAAAACTGGGGAAAAGCACATCAAGCGGCCACCCTTTTTGTTCAAACACATACAGCCAGTTATATCCATCCCTTTGATCACCCCATCCTGTGGGAAGGTCACTCAAGCATGATAGATGAGGTAGCACAAGAAGGCCTAAAACCCGATGTGGTGCTCGTTTCAGTAGGGGGAGGTGGACTCGCCTGCGGTGTACTGGAAGGGATGCATCGGCACAAATGGCATGACGTCCCCCTTGTTGCGGTAGAAACTCAGGGCGCCGATAGTTTTGCTCAGTCACTTAAAGAAAATCGCTGCGTCACCCTCCCTCGCATCACCAGCAAAGCCACCAGTTTAGGCGCCACTTACGTGACTCAAAAACTAATGGATTGGTCAAGAAAACATGTTATCCACAGTGTCGTGGTAAGTGATGAAGAAGCAGAACAAGCCACCTATGATTTAGCAAAGGATCAACGTGTTTTAGTTGAACTTGCAAGCGGTGCGTCACTTTCGCTTGTCTATCACTCACACCCCATCATCGCACCCTTTAAATCTATCCTGGTCATCGTCTGCGGAGGAGTGAACATCAGCCATTTTCAGCTGAAAACCCCTTGTACTTGAAGATCGGGGATTTTTTCTTAATAATCTCGTCAACCTAAATCACACCCAGACTCATCCCCTCCTTAGATGAGGTGGTTTTCCGAAAGGCGATGCTCACTCATGTTGACCCATCTTCTCTCTACTAAATACCTGATCCTGTCTATTTACGGCTTCTCTGTTGCCTATACCCAACTTAGGGGGAAAGTACGCCTTCGACTCACACAACAATTAGTTAACCATTCCACCTTAATGGCACCTATCAACGTATTAATGTATCTCTTTTCTTCTATACCCAACCAACCCTTTATTGATCTACAACACTTTCCAGAACTCGAAAAACTACGTGAGAACTGGAAAATCATAAGAGAAGAAGCAAACACTCTCGTGAAGCAAGGGTATATCAAAGCATCTAATGACAACACCGACTTGGGCTTTAATTCTTTTTTTAAACGTGGATGGAAACGATTTTATCTTAAATGGTATGCTGAACAACCTCCCTCTGCACAAGCGCTCTGCCCTAACACGGTTAACCTGCTCAACAACATCCCCAGCGTCAAAAGCGCCATGTTTACTCTCCTACCTAAACAAGGGCAACTGAAAGCACATCGAGACCCTTATGCTGGTTCGCTACGCTATCACCTAGGCTTAATAACGCCTAATTCGGAGCAGTGTCGAATTTACGTAGATGGATTGCCTTACGCTTGGAAGGATGGGGAGGGCGTGCTTTTCGATGAAACCTATATTCACTCCGCTAAAAATGACACAGACATAGATAGAATTATTTTATTTTGTGATATTGAACGCCCTCTCCGAAATAAATTTATTCGCGCATTCAATCGTTTTTTTGCTAGATACTTCGTGAGTGCTGCCGCAACAAAAAACATGGAAACTGATCGTGTGGGTTTTTTAAATAAAGCTTATCAACATTACCACCAAATCGTTAAATTAACTCATCGACTCAAAAAAACAAATAAGTTTCTCTACCGAGTTTTTCAATATACTTTATTTATTGGATTGTTTATTTTTATTTTTATTTAATGTGAGTTCAACTCACCTAATTACGTTTGATGCGTGTCCTAATAAACCGCCCAATCCCTCCTTCACTCAAATAGGGTTCCACTTTCAATTTAGCATCTAACACTTCGCCATCGATCAGTGCCCCCAATCGCAACTTCAAATTTTCAAGCACCCCTCCTATTTCTTTTATTTCTCGCTGGGGTTTAAGTAGTAAAAAATTGATTGTTGCCTGCACATAATGGCTTGCCTCGCTAAAATCCGGTAAAGATAATTTTTGATTATCTAAAATCAAACGTTCAGTAATAATAATTGGATTAACAAACAAGTCTTCCCGTGTATTGAAGTAACCTTGCGTGGCCAATTCATAAAGCCATTCCATTGAAGCGATCAAATCTTGCCAAGCACTTGCTTCAATGTAGGGGCGAGACAAATGAAGCGCCTCCTCCAAAATATCTTTTATTTTTTCAATACGCTGAGACAAATTCATTTCATTCAACTTATTCACTACGTTAAGCTGCTCAGGATCCAGGTGAAAATTTAACGATTTTTTCATTTTTTCCAAAAACGTATTTTTTGCAGCCATCACCAAACCCACCGTCATCAAGTTATCTAAAAATGAAAGTAGGTCCATGTTTATTTTTTCAGCACAATAGACCGCTTGGGTATAAATACGATATCGCTCCCTCACCCTATTTTCATGATGTTGGAATTTATAAGAAAACAACGCAATAAATAAAATAAAAAAAATAATATGACTATGTCCCACAGGGACAGCGCGGGAAAGAAGAATAGACGCAAACAAAATAAACACAAAAATCCACCAATTTCTGTACCAATATCCCCTCAGCGCTATCACATCCATCGCACCCCTCCCTTTACCTTATTCAAGCATGACAATGCTGCCATACAAAGATATTTCATCTGTTATAACCATATACATAACATAAAGCACTATCCCATGAACATTCCAAAGAAATCACTTTTTTGAAAACTAAACGCTTCAGGTTAGGAAGTGGGCGTAGTGTAAACACCGTGTGTACTCGCTCCAAGCAATTAATCAATTTGCTTAATGAATACATAAGCGAGGGATCAAAACAAGTGGCACTTATAAATAACACGGTTGCATGATCAATTGGGATATCTAAGAAACTACCCAAGAGAAAAGAAAGTCGACGCTGATTTTTGTAAAAACCAGGTAATTCTTGCTGGATAATATTTGCTGCTTGAGATGCAATATGGTGGGGTGCGGGCAAAATCTCAATACCACACACTTGGCGCAAGGACGTTAACAGAAAAAAAGGTAGAGCGATTCGTCCTGTTCCTGAACCTAAATCAAAAAGAATATCATTTTCATTGAAAGTATAGTTATGAATGAGCTGACATAGACTATGATAAAGCACTTCGCCATAAGTTTCTGAAATGAGTCCTTTATTAGTAGATGGCGCGGGACACGGGGCGGCAATGCGTTGATACACTGTTTCTAGGTAATATTGACATAAACGGGAGGGGGAGTGGAGGATAGGCTGTGCTTGTTTAAACATGGTTGTTTATTAATTCCTTCTAAAGTAGCGCTGAACAACAAGAAGTGGGTTAAAAAATGAATCATTTAAGTAGTGGGGATGAATCTAAATGGGAAGAAATGAAAAAAATCGTGATCCATTACCCCGCTGTATGGCAGACAAATCTGACTAAAGAATTCTATATTCTACATTATGCCCGATTGTTTTTAGCGAATATTTTTTCATTTTTGATGCAATACAGCGGCTTGTTGCTCGCGACCCTTGTGCCAGCCCCTCTCCCTGTTTCATTTTCTGCCGGAATGTCCTGTGCATTAGTTTTTTTAAGGGGCAAGGGAGTCGTGCCAGGCATTTTATTGGGTGGGATAGCGGCGTATCTTTCTGTGGGCGCTGACTTGAAATTAGCTTTTTTGTGTTCAGCTCTGGCAACTTTTCAGTCAGTCATGATTCCCGAATGCTGTTATCGTTATGTAGGACCTTCTGTTATATTTCATCACCAAAAAGAAGGAGGGCGGTTTTTATTATGCGTAATAACCGTGGTAGCAATGGTTAGTTTCTGCACTTCTTGGCTAATCAACAATCTATTTGGAAGTATGCCTACTTTTGTAGGGATGAGAGGCTTGAAAATGATGTTAGCAGACATCAACAGCCTTTTTGTGATTACCTTACCCATGATGACACTGGATGCTTATTTTCCAAGCCTATCTTTTCTCAAAAAAAAACAACTTATGTATCCTGCCTTGTTACTGGGTGTATTAAGTTTGGTGACTTTGCTGATAGGGGGGTTAGGCACACCGCTGTTAATCGTTTGTTGCATGATAGTAAGCCTTGTTTTGAGCGCATTGTGTGCATCTTTAGGTTGGTGTACGGGTTTATTTGCCATTTTTCTATCAGGAATCCTACTTTCCTTGGAAGCATTGATTCATACTGTTTCATTTTCCATGAGTCTGCTTATCCAAGGGTATCTTCTGTGTTTGATAATGGTCGTGTTGCCAATAGTGATAAGTGGGCAAAACAATCGTTATAAACAAGAAGAAAGTAATTTTTCATCTTATTGACTAAACTAATAAAATAAAGATTTTATTTATTGCTCACTCCATGAAACCAACTATTTCTTCTTTATTGAGAACCTGCAAAATTTTCTCTTCTGTTCCTGACGAAGATATTGAAAAACTATCTGTTTATTTTAAAAAAGTTCATCTGCCAAGACACAAAATATTATTTAATCAAGGAGACTTGGCAAAGAGTCTCTATTTTTTAGTCAGCGGGAAATTGTTGGCTTCAGTTAAAACAGACAAACAGGAAGAAAGAGAGTTAGCAGAAATATTCCCTGACGAACCTATTGGAGAATTTACTGCCTTAGCACATGAGCCACGCTCATCGACAGTCAAGGCTGTTGAGCCTTCTGTTTTACTTAAATTACCCAGCGGTATGTTTGTCGAGCTTTGTCACAACTACCCTTCCGTGAGTTTTGAAATCATCAACAGTGTATTTAATCGAGCCAAGGAATTAATTAAGTTAGTTTCGTCAGACGGCACCAAAAAAAGACATATTGCAGTTTTACCTGCGAAAAATAAATCTGTTTTAAAAGTGATAACTTTATATTTAAAAAAACAAGCTGAAAATAACCAGGATGTTGTTTTTTTATCAGATACAGAAGAAATATTTATGAATTCTGAATTGTCTTCTATACAAAAACACCTAGATACGCTGGATGATGGCCATAGAGTATTTGTTTATTTATTTCGATCTCTGCATTCTGTCTTATTTAAAGCGGTATTTGAAAGAATAGAAAAAATGTATTTCATTGCAGATGCAAAATCTGAACCCATGATTAATCCTTTAATCATCAAAAAAATAACACCTCGAAAAGATAAGATAAAATTAGAATTAGTTCTATTACATAAAAATGGAAACCGTCCTCCTCGACATACCTTTTTATGGTTAAAGTTAGCTTCATTCCAGCTCCATCACCATATTCGAATTGATCAACCACAAGATTGGCAGCGTTTATTACGATTTTTGACAGGCAAAGCCGTGGGCATCGTATTAGGGGGAGGCGGACTAAGATGTTGGGCACATTTAGGTGCAATCATGGCGCTACAAAAAAGTAATATCCCTATTGATATGGTAGGGGGAACGAGCGCAGGTTCAATTGTGGGTGGATTTCATGTGTTACACGAATCTTCTGATGATCCAACAGCCTTACGTGAATTAGCAGAAATTACACGCCAATCCATTTCTCTAAAAAATCTAACCTGGCCATCTGCTTCTATTTTTAACGGCGAAATGTATACCAATAAAATAAAACGTATCTTCAGTAATACACGCATAGAAAATTTGTGGCTCCCCTTTTTTTGTATTGCCAGTAATCTTTCTACTAATAAACAAGTGGTGTATCACACCGGTTATTTATGGAAGGCAATCAGGACCAGTACAGCCGTGCCAGCTGTGTTTCCGCCCGTGGTGATTAACGGAAAACTACATATTGACGGTGGAATACTCAACAATTTGCCTGTGGATGTGATGAAAAAATTTGTGGGTCATGATGGCAGAGTCGTGGCGGTAGAGTTAACACATAAAAACGAAGATAAAAACGAATACAACTTCCCCCCTTCTTTACCGTTCAAAGAAACTTTGCTGGCAAAATTTAAGAAAGGATATAAAAATTATAAATTTCCCCATTTTATTGATACTTTTCTCAAATCATTATTGGCAGGTTCCTCCGCTAAACAAGAAGAAAATAGTTTACTGGCTGAAATATTAGTTACCCCTGATCTATCCAACTTTGGTCTATTAAATGTGAAAAAAGAACAAGAAAACCAATTAGTGAGAATAGGATATAAGGCCACCTTAAAAGCCATTAAACGTTGGAAAAACCAGTGAGGACGATTTTTCCGATGGCTTTCCCACTTTCAAGATGAAAATGCGCTTTTCCAACATCGTTAAAATTAAATGTTTGATGATCAAGCAAGGGATGAATTGAACCTTGATCAACAAGGTAAGCAATTTTCATTAAAATTTCACCATAATGAGCCCGTCTTAGTCGAGTAATAAGGGGCAGAGGTTGCATGATGGTATGCAAGGTTAAGCCTTTTGAAAAAGCGGGGGTCAAGTCGTATTGACCTGCCGCCAAGATGGAGATGACTTTTCCAAACAGTGAGGCCGCTTGAAAACAGTCAGGTAAATTTTTTCCGCCCACCGTGTCAAAAACGAGGTCAAAACCTGCATCATTTGTATATTGTTTAATATAAGACTTAACATCAGTCTTTCTGTAATTGATCGCAACATCTGCACCTAATTTTTTTGACAGCGCCATTTTTTCGTCCGTGGAACTGGTCGTAAAAACCTGAGCACCCAAGTATTTTGCGAGCTGAAGTGCGAGATGACCCACCCCACCGGTTCCTCCATGAACGAGAACACGTTGCCCTTTTTGAAGGTTTGCATAGGAAATCAAACCCTCCCAAGCTGTCAGTGACACTAAAGGTAAGGCAGCTGATTCAGCAAATGAAAGTGTTTTTGGTTTTTTTGCTAGAAGTGCAGCATCTGCAAGCATATAGTCTGCCAGCGCACCTCCCATGCCACACAATCCACCCGCACAACCATACACTTCATCACCTACCGAAAACTGTGTTACGCCTTCCCCTACCGCTTCAACTCTACCAGCCACATCACCGTGTAAAATAGCAGGAAAAGAAGGCACTAAATCAGGAAAAACCCCCTTTCGTAGTTTGCAATCCAAGGGATTCACACTGCTGGCCATGACTTTAATGAGCACATGTCCAGGTAAAACAGAAGGCACAGCTAGGGTGGCCTCTTCAAAAAAAGGAATATCACTAAATTGATTTATGATCATGGCCTTCATTTTTTTATCCTTATGCTTGGGGAACTTTCAACAGGAGGCATCCAAAACCATTTTTGAATAAGTTCATGAGGAACACGATGAAATTCACACCAATCTCGAATGATGTGATCGTCAAGTTCACGCGCTAGATCATGGACGCCTGCAGAGAAAGGGCGTTCAAGTAGCGGAAGTGCAGCAATATTATGCGCATAAAATTCAGGATCAATATAGTGAATGGGGGTAGGATCTTCCAGAATAAAATTGATGGGTAATTTATTATTTAAAACGGCTTCTGTCTGAAAATGAGGTCCAAACTCATCATAGATACCCATATTGGCAAGAATTTTATTTTTAAACCAAGTCTGAGGATAGTGATTTAAACTAGCCGCTTTTCCTGTGGCGGTGATCACAATATCAGTTGTAGATAAAGCGTGTTCCAGCGCGGGAGTATCTTGCGGATCCAGTGTGGGGATACCCAGTGCTTGTGCAGCCGCTCGTGCATGAGGATTGATATCAGCCACGATAGCCGCTGCGTGATGTTGAACACAAAAATAAGCCAAGCCCAGCCCTATTTTCCCAAAACCAAAAATAAGCCAATTTTTTTCTTTAGGATTGATGTGAGTCATGCGCTGAATAGCCAGGCTTGCACTTTCTGCGCTACCAAAAACCGTTTCTAATTGTTTGGTTAAGGTAGGATCAATACTCATGACAGGGAAAGAAAGCGATTGAGTTCGATAATAGTTATCACCTGATGCGGTAAGTTCCACTGCACCGACAGTAGGCGCACCTAAGGCTTGGTAAAGCTCTGCACCACAGTCATAGTAGAGATCAAATTTTTCTCCCGCAAGGGTTTGTAGATTTTCCACATAAGGGATATTGCAATGGTTTAAACAATCAACTGCTTCAGAATGTGGTTTTATAAAAGAATGAGGGTTGGTGACGATCAGATCCGCGCCCGCTGCAATCAGACAAGCAATTTTGAGCAGTGTATTAGGCACAAGGGGAAGATGATGCAAGACACGCAACCCGGCCAGGGGCCGTGTTTCCTGCCATGCTTGGAGTTGTTGGTGCATAAAAGGGGCTTGTTTAAGCGGATATTTTTTAAAATACCTTAAAAGCAGGGGATGCATGGTGGTTATTCCTTAGAGAGTAAGCGGAGTTAATTTAATATTTAAAAAAGCGGCCGCTTGATTTTGGATAGCAATTTCAGTGGGTAAACGCTCCATACTGGATGCACCATAAAAACCATGGATCGAAGGAACGTGCGATAAGACATATTCGGCATCTTGAGGTTCAGCGATGGGGCCGCCATGGCATAATACGAGAATATCTGGATTAATTTGTTGTGCAGTCTGGGCTATTTGTTGGGTTTTTTCAATGGTTTGAGGAAGGCTGAGCGCCGTTGTGGCACCGATACTCCCTTTGGTTGTTAAACCCATGTGCGCCACGATTATATCGGCACCCGCCTCCACCATTTGTCGTGTTTCTTCCGTATTAAAAACATAAGGTGTGGTCAGTAAATCCAGTTTATTTGCTTTGCGCACCATCTCTACTTCAAGCGCATACCCCATGCCAGTTTCTTCCAAATTTTGTCGGAATAAACCATCATATAAGCCCACTGTTGGGAAGTTTTGTACGCCCGCGAAGCCCAAATCCTTAATTTGCTTCAAGAAATAATCCATCCTGCGAAAGGGATCGGTACCACAGACGCCTGCTAAAACGGGGGTATGTTTAATAAGGGGCAAAACTTCATTTGCCATGTCGAGTACAATGGCATTAGCATCACCGTAAGGCATAAGTCCGGCCAAGGAACCCCGCCCAGCCATACGAAATCTACCGCTGTTGTAGATCACCATTAAATCGACACCCGCCGCTTCCAATGATTTTGCGCTGATACCTGTGCCTGCCCCTGCACCGATAATGGCTTGATGTGTTTTAACTTTGTGGCGTAACTTTTCTAAGAGAGAGGTTCGGGTGTGGGGCATGTTTTTTCTCGATAAGTGTGAGGAGAAGATCAACGGCTGCATTAGAAAAAGCAGGATCATTAATGTGCGCATCCATTTCGATAAGGGGAATGAGCGGATTTAAATGTGCCTTTAACGCATAAATAAAAGCACGATCTGCAAGAGGATCATGAAAAATTTCACCTTCCGCACCTAGCGCTGAAAATCCGCGCAAGGGAATTAAAAACGCCACAGGCCCTTTAGCTTGGTTGGCACGTTCTGCAAAAAGTTTTCCTAACTGTTCATTTTCCTTTTCATTCGTGCGCATCAGCGTGGCGCTAGGGCTCCACTCATAAAAAAGACGTTTTGTTTGTCGATAGCATTCAGGCACCGTGTCAATACCAGCAAAATTCACCATGTCAATGCAACCGGGCGCAATCAAATGAGGGATGGCATATTGCCCAGGGATAGAAAGTCGTTCTGGGTAAGCGGCCAGGATGCCTCCGCATAAGGCATCTGCCCATTCCGTGGTCGTAATATCCAAAACGGCAGTCACGAAACCTTCTACAATAAGTTGTTCCATGGCTTTACCGCCGATGCCTGTCATATGAAATTCGATAACTTCATAATTTTTTTTCGTCAGTAGCGCATGGCAGGCTAGGATACAAGGGGTAGTATTGCCAAACATAGAGGCAACAATAAGCGGTTTGGGGTGTAATTCAGCTTGAGGTAAATGATTTACCATACCAACAATCATGCCTGCCGCTTGGGTATAAATTAATTTAGAAATGCGGTTGACACCCGCGATATCCGTGACAGAGGGCATCATGACGATGTCTTGCGTATCGATGTAAGCTGAAATATCACCCACAGCCATGGTTGAAACACAGACTTTGGGGATGCCTAATTTCAGTGCGCGCATACCCGTTGTGATCACACCGGTGCCACCGGTTCCTCCCATCCCTATGATGCCATCAAATTTCTTTTTTTGATGGAGTTCAGGTAATAATTGTTTGAGGCTTTTTGCGATGATATCCAATGCCACTCCTCGATCTTTTTTTTCTCTGAGGGAGGCGATGGATTGATTCATGAGAGCCGCTAATTGTTCAGACTCTATATCAACAGGAAAAGGAACAGAGGAGGGAAAAATGCCCGTGTTAATGGTGAAAACATCACAATTTTGTTTTAGGATTTCTTCGCGTAAAAAAAGATAATCTTGCGCTTTGGTATCAAAGCTACCAATCAAACAAACAATTTTTTTCATGTTTATTCTTCCATCAAGATGAAATATCAGCTGTATCTTGCTTTGTTGCGAGAGAAGACGGGGTGGCTTCAATATAATCAAATACAACAATGGAATTTTTTCCATCCTGCAAAGCAGGAAAGACAATTTGTTCAGCTACGTGGACATGATCGGGGTGAAAAAGGTAGGCATCGCGTCCCGCTTCATTTTTGAAAGATAAAATAAAGCCGTAACGAAACCCCTGATCCAAGCCTTCATGCGTAATATTATCAATTTTTTCAATATTGATAATAGTTGAAATAGTGTGTTGAAGTGAGACAACGGCATTAAAAATGCCTTCGATGGCGGTTTCACTGAGATCAGGTTTAAATGTTAAAAAAACAACGTGTTTAAGCATGGGATGATTTCCTTGTTTGAGGAGAAGATTGAAATTAAAAAAATAAGACCGTTTTTAACATAATCAATTTGATTTTTGCAAGGTTGCCTCAATTTCAGTTATAAATTGTTGTGCTTCAAAAATCGGATCCACCGCCTGTGTGATAGCAGAAATCACAGAAATACTATCAACCCCCGTGTGCAGTATGTCAGGCAAACGCTTCAATGTGATACCCCCAATAGCAACAAGCGGGTAATGCAAAGTGCGTCGCCAGCATTCAAGCGAAAGCAGTCCCTGGGGTTCGTAGGTGAAGGATTTACTATAGGTAGGATAGATTGGCCCACAGGCAATATAAGAGGGGCGGAATGCATGCGCTCTGGCTATTTCATAGGGGCAGTAGGTACTTAAGCCCAAGTATAATCCTGCTTGACGAATAGCCTCGATATCGGCCTTATCTAAATCTGTTTGTCCCAGATGTACGCCATAGGCACCCAAACGAATGGCGAGTTCCCAATGATCATTGATGAAAAGAGGAATATTTCTTTTTTTCGATAAGGCAACACAGTTTGCTATTTCAATTTCAGCTGAAGGAGACAACTCTTTAATACGCAACTGGATAGCGCGCAATGTATCAAGTATTGATAATTTTTCTAACCAGGCATAACTGTCTACAATGGGATAAAGACCTAATGAATGACAAGGCTTGAATGAAGAGGGCAGCGAGGTCAGCGGGGTAAGAGAAAGAAAGGGTAAATGAATTTCTTTTTCAGGCCAATCTGCCCCTGTATTTTCATGGGAAAGATTTGAATGGGCTTGTTGATGCGCATACATACTGGCAATAACCAAGCTATCTTTGATAGAGTAACCCTTTAATTGACTCTTTTCTAAAAAAAAAGAAAAAACAGTCGGAGTAACGCTTGAAGCAGAGGCCTCAGAAGGATGTGCCAGCCAAAAAGACTCCACACCATTGGTCCAATAGTGTTGTTTTAACAAACTGGTTTGGAACGTGTCGTCAATGAGGATGATCTGTTCAGCATAAAATTGTTCGAGAAGCACTCCAGCCGCTTGTATCCTTGTTTGATAAGCCTCAAGCGAATACCCTAACTGCTGCTCAGCTTCACGAAGGGAGAGTACGGTTATTTTTTTCATTTGGGAAATCAAAAAAGTAGTAAGCGAGCGCATTGTACAATAATTACTTATCATTGAGTAAAAAATTTTCTGGATTTTTAAAAAAATGAACCTAATTAGCCTAAACATATGGGGTGGTCATATCAAAAACCCACTCCTTGATTTTGTGTGCACTCACCGTGACATTGATTTGTTTTGTTTTCAAGAAGTCTATCATGACGCGAAATATAAAATTTCAACTGAAAAAGAAAGAAATTATGCTTTGAATATTTTTTCTGAATTACAAGAAAATTTGCCTGAACATCAGGGATTTTTTAGGCCCGTGGTAGATCGTGTGTATGGGCTTGCTCTGTTCGTCAGAAAAACAATCGATATATTGGGTGAAGGAGAAATATTGATTCATGAGAACCCGCATTATCCGGGACGAGGCCCCACACACGCAAGAAATTTACAATGGGTTGAACTCATCGTAAATAATAAAAAATATGCAATTTTGAATATCCATGGCTTGTGGAACGGTTTGGGGAAATCAGATACACCCGAAAGAATTGCACAGTCTCTCCGTATTAAAGATTTTTTAGAGACAATCAATATTCCCAAGGTGATGTGTGGAGATTTTAATTTGCGCCCAGACACAAAAAGTATAAAAATTCTTGAAGAAGGAATGGATAATCTTATTGAGAAACATGGCATTCAGTCCACGCGAACCGTTTTATATCCCAAAGAAGAAAAATTCGCAGATTATATATTGACTTCACCTGATATCAAGGTAAATGATTTTTTTGTTTTATCGGATGAAGTATCTGATCATGCCCCTTTGTTTTTATCCTTTTCGTAAGAAGATAGACGACACATTATTCTGGATTTTTTCTGAGTGCCTTTTTTTCAGAATGTCTTTTTTTTGTGTTTAATCGATTTTCGATGGCAGATTTAGGTGGTTTTGTTTTTTTTCGTTTTTTGGGTTCGATGGAAGCACGATCGAGCCAGGTTTGTAGTCGTGACAAAGCATCCTGTTTATTGCGTTCCTGTGTTCGATGACGGCTTGCTTTAATTAATAATTCACCCTGCCGGGTGATTTGATGCCCGAGCAAAATCAGGAGTCGCTGACGCATTGCTTCCGGCAAACTCTTGGCATGTTGAACATCAAACCGAAGCAATACCGCCGTTTCAACTTTATTTACATTCTGACCGCCCGGACCCGGAGAACGAATAAATTGGAGTTTAATTTCAGCATCTTTCAATAATTTATTTGCATTTACTTTATTCAAGAGAGTCTATCCTATTCGATGAGTAATCGTTATAGTCTAGCAAATAAAGACAGATGTTTTATTTATACTTTACACGCCTGAGTTTTTGGTTTTTTAGCGCTCAACCAGGGTTCAGATTGACTGTTAAAAAATGTGCGCATAGTTATTCATATGCAAACATTTTTTAACAGTTAAGATGAGCCCTGGCTGGGATGCTAAAAAACAAAAAACTCAGGCGTGTAAAGTATACTTACATGGATCAAACATGAGTATTGAAAAAAAAGACGTTCTCAAGATAGACAGGATAGACACCCCCATTGGAACAATGGTAGCTGTTGCTAACGAAAATTTACTTTTTTTGTTAGAGTTTGAAGATAAAACCAGGCTGACTGATGAAATAACACATTTTACAAAAAAAATAAAACTGAACATCGCGCCCGGCAAAACGATCATCACCACTTCCATCAAGAAAGAACTAGCGCAATATTTCAAAGGAAATTTACCTTGCTTTAACACCCCCTTTTCTATGATCGGAACACTTTTTCAGCAGACTGTTTGGAAGGCATTAAGCAATATCCCCTCTGGCGAAACCTGCTCTTACGCTGAGTTGGCAGCATCAATCAAGCACCCCACGGCCTGCCGCGCAGTGGCCAGAGCGAATGCCAGCAATCGACTCGCCATCCTAATCCCCTGCCACCGCGTGATCAACGCCAATGGCCAGCTAGGAGGATATGCAGGTGGATTGATGCGTAAGTCATGGTTAATCGAACATGAAAAAAAATGAAAACGTCCATATCTCATTAAGGGTCATACTTTTTTAGTTAAATAATCAGTCGATGCAGTCATCTCAAAGGAAAGCCTCATCGCTTACGATAAAATTTAATGTTTATTTAATATGTAATTTTTTTAATCTATTATACTTCATACTTTAAGAGGGATGATTATACAGGGTGAAATAACTATGCCTGATGACAAAACAGACAAGGCCCTTCCATTACCTGCGCCGAAATTAACTCCTGAAGAGAAGTTAATTCAAAATATGATTTTATCAATAATTAAAAACGCCATAGAAGTTAACTCTATGAGCCTTATGCATCTTCCTGATGAGTTATTAGAGGAAATTCTTCTTCGTCTACCGCCTGAAAAACTATTTAATTTTACGGTAAACGAACATTTACATCAGATCTCTCTTAGAGAAACATTATGGCAGAGAAAGCTCGCTCTTTATTTCCCTGACGCCTATTTAAAATTACAAGAAAAAACAAATGCCAATTACAGGGATACATTCATCAAACATTACAATAACGAACTAAAGACGTTAGAAATTTTAAACAAAGAGTTAGAGGTTTATTATTTAATCAAAGAAAAATATGAAACAAAAATAATACTTTCTAAATCTACACAGATAGATGTTGTTTCATTGGCTAAAATAGCAGTTCAAGCAGATCACCTTCTCTTATTTGAAGATCTAGTTAAAAATAAAAAACTGACGGGCTTGAAACGTTTGTCTTATTTTCTTCACATGGCTATTGCAGCAAATTCGCCTAACATTTTTAACTATTTACTCACACTCCCAGGCATCGATTTAAACACAAGGGACGACTATAGCACTCCATTGATGGCTGCAGCACTACGAGGGCGTGCGGACTTTGTTGAAAAACTCTTAATGTATCCAGAAGTTGATGTCAATGCTTATAATAACATCAGAACAACGGCACTCATGAAGGCCGTATTTAGTAAAAATCTTGAGGTAGTAAGACTTTTATTAACTCGTAAGGAAATCAACCTTAATGCTATAGATAACTCAAAAACATCTGCGCTAGAGCTCGCCTTACGTCTAAATATCATGCCTATCGTTAAAATATTGGTTGAATCGGGTGCCTATATTCCTAACAAAGCCATTCATTATGCCGTTATAAATGGTAATGCCGAGATGATTCAATATCTCATGAGAAATAATGGGCGAATAAATACTATGAATGAAGTTTCATATTATTTAAATAAAAGCTCGGAATATAGGATAGCAAATGAAACACCTTTGCATACAGCCACAAGAATGAACAATATCGACTTAGCGAAAATACTGCTAGAAAACAAGGCCGACCCCAATCTTGATGATCGTGATAGAGTAACACCTCTACATATTGCGTTTGAAAGAAAAAATAAAACATTATTTGATTTGATGATGAAGCATGGTGCCGATATCAATCGGCCGATTATTGGGACTCTTTGGGGGATGAATAACACCATTTTACATTTAGCAGCGTCAAAATATGGGTTTAACATCAATAAATGGCTCATCGAACGGGGCGCTAACGTAGAAGCCATTGATCAAAATGGCAGAACACCCTTAGAAATAATATTGCTAAGCCAATGGAAGAATGAGGAGCAGAAAGAAGCATTGCTTGAGCTTATGCTCAGTCGGTGCAAAAAAAAGATAGATTCTAAAATTATTCATAACATTATCCAATGTTGTGGCGACAACAAATTGAAATATGCAAAATTACTACTCCCACATTTAAAGCTGAATCCTGACTCCGATCAGGAAACCCCAGCCTTGTATTACGCTTTGGCTAATCAAGAAATTTTTTCTTTGTTAGTCAATTCAGGCGCGAATATCAATATAAATGGCAATCTAAAGGTACCCTTATTGTTTCACCTAGCCCGATTAAGATGGCCAAACGATGAAGGCGTTGATTTACTTTTAAATAAACCGGGTGTTAATGTAAGCGTGGTATCAGCTGAACAGGGAAATACCGTATTACATGCGCTATCTCTTTATCCCTTAATACATCATGAGGAGATTGCCAAGTATTGTAAAACGACAACTCATGAATCACAACTTAGCAGAATTAGAATATTGCTAAACAGAGATCTGTATTTGGTTTCAATAAAAAATACTGACGGTGATACACCCCTCATGTATCTCAAGAAAAATTTAAAAAATATCAAAAATAAAGATCATATAGCCAATTGTGATAGCATCATAAGAATCTTACAACAAGCACAGGTACTGCTAGAATTAATTAAATTAAGTGAAGCATTTGAAACCTACCTTATCCAGAAAAATAAAACCCGCAACAGCGATAAAATTTCTGAAAAAATAACGATAGTTCAAGATCTGATAAGAGATCTTAAAGATACGTCCCTCTCACTTGAAGAAAGAAATAAAACATTCTCTCAAAACTTACAACGACAGGGAGCAACACTATCGCCAACATTATTTACAATGCAAACTGCCAAAAAATCTTGGATCAAAATAGGTAAGACCGCTTTATTTATCCTCGCTTGCGCAACCCTATTGATAGGAATTGGTTTAACAATCGGGTTGGCAATCAACTCAAAACGAACACGAGGTACAAGTATGTTTTGGCGTCGACGCTCCACTATTTATCAGGATCAAGCAGAAAACCTTGCAACAACGTTAAACCGTTCAATAAAATAACTCGACTTTGAAATGGACAAAATTTGAAAAATATATAAAAATAAGAAGCTATACCCCTCTCATTCCGATGAAAAACAAATGAATTCTATTCCTGCTTGCCAAAAATGCCATTCAACTTACACCTACGAAGATGGGGAAATGTTTATTTGCCCTGAGTGCGCTCATGAATGGCCAAAAATCACTTCGGATAATATGGAGGGGGGCGAAACGCTTGAACGAGTGGTGAAAGACGCAAATGGAAATAGGCTTCAAGACGGAGATACTGTGACAGTCATCAAAGACCTGAAAGTAAAAGGTAGCTCGCTGGTCGTAAAAGTAGGAACAAAAGTTAAAAATATCAGGCTGGTGGACGGTGATCATGACATTGACTGCAAAATCGAAGGGATAGGCCCCATGAAATTAAAATCTCAGTTTGTGAAGAGAGGGTAGGTTATCCATGATAGCCGCAGAGGGAAGCGTCACCAGAAGAAACGTTTTCCAAGCAAGTTTGCTTGTTGCGATCTCAGGTATTTTGTATGGATTCTTAGGGTTTTTAGGCACCCGTGTTTTAAACGAACAATTCTCTCTTCCTGCTATGTTATTTTGGCGTTTTTTGATCGCTGGAATCTGGATGTCTTTTTTTGTAGTAAAAAAATATTCTTTTGGCAAAACAAACCCTCCCGTCAACAAATCCGTCCTGTGGTTTATGTTTTTTATAGGCGCCATAGGTTATGCGGGTTCAAGCGGGTTTTATTTCGTTGCAAGCCAATACACAGGGACAGGCTTGGCCATGGTTATTTTTTTCTCTTACCCCATCATGGTGGCTTGTCTTTCATTTGCTAAACAGAGAGAGAAAATAAACCTAGCCACTGTGCTTACTTTGTCTGGCATGATGTTGGGCTTATTTTTGTTGAAAGGTGACACTTCTTCCCACTCTCTTAGCACCATGGGCATCTTGTTCGGACTCATGGCTGCCGCTTTTTATGCTTGTTACGTGGTAGGAAGTAAACGCGCATCTTCTGTTTTATTAGATTCAGAGTTACTCACGATGATGCTCTGTTTTGGGAGCGCGCTTATTTTCTTGATTGCCTCTATACTTTCTCATGGCTTTTCATTCCCTTCATCATGGAGAACGGCTGTCTATCTGGGTGCTTTGGGTATCTTTGCCACAGCTTTGCCTATCCAACTTATGCTGGAGGGATTAAAATATATCAGCTCTATTCGTGCTTCGATTATTTCTGTACTTGAACCACTGGTGACCGTGTGTGTGGGCGTGGGGTTATTACATGAATCCATCTCTCACCTGCAAATTTTGGGTGCCTTAATTGTCCTTATGAGTACATTGTTTATTCAATTTGAACGCAACCTCTCCTCCTAGGAGAATAGACGACATGGATCATCGAATTTCGCCAGATTCAATTTGGTATGCTGAAGATATTCCTGTTGTCATAAAAAAATTGAATACTCAACTGTCTGGATTGGATGAAGCAGAAGCAAATAATCGTTTAGAACACTATGGCCCAAATAAATTAAAGGCAACGCAAGGGCGCCACTTCATCACGCGTTTTATCTCTCAATTCAACCATCTCTTAATCTACACACTCCTATTTGCTGCTTTTGCGACGGGCCTATTAAACCACTGGATTGACACAGCCGTTATCTTAGGTGTTGTTCTGATTAATGCGATCATTGGATTAATACAAGAAGGAAAAGCTGAACATGCCCTACGCGCTATACGCCACTTACTTTCCTTGCAAACAGATGTCGTTAGAGATGGATTACATATCAGAATCTCTGCGGAACAATTAGTCCCTGGTGACATAGTATTATTAAAATCAGGTGATAGGGTCCCTGCCGATTTGCGTTTAATTAAAACCAAAAATTTGCAAATTCAAGAAGCTATTCTTACCGGTGAATCTGTACCCGTCGATAAATACATTCATCGTATCCCTTTAGATTCAGAAATAGGCGATCATGTTTGCATGGCTTACTCAGGTACCTTGGTTAGCAATGGAAAAGGCTTGGGGGTAGTTGTGGCAACGGGCCAACAAACTCAAATTGGAAAAATAAGTAACATGTTAATGGCTATTCCCTCTATCACCACACCTTTTCTCAAACAAATGAATCGTTTTTCAGGCTGGCTCACCCTATGTATCCTTATTATAGCGAGCATGACCTTCGCATTTGGATTATTTTTTAGAAATTATGAGACAACGCTTTTATTTATGGCATCAGTGAGTTTGGCTGTTGCTGCCATTCCAGAAGAATTACCCGCCATTATTACCATCATATTAGCCATGGGCGTCACCAGGATGGCTAAAAAAAATGCCGTCATAAGACGCCTACCTGCAGTAGAAACCATCGGTGGTGTCACCGTTATTTGCACAGATAAAACAGGCACCCTAACCTTAAATGAACTGAGCGTACAAGATATCGTCACAGCCGAACACCACTTTGTTCTTTCTGGTGTAGGATACAGTGAAAAAGGTGACTATCTATTAAATAAAAAAGTCATTCATCCTCATGACTATGTCGATCTTGAAAAGGCAGTCATGGCGGGCATGTTATGCAACGACTCAGACTTAGTAAAAAAAGAAAATGAATGGCGATTATACGGCAACCCCGTTGACGGTGCTTTTCTAAGTATGGGATTAAAAGCGAAATATGATCTTTCTTTCCAGAAAAAAAGCTATCCCATGACAGACTTAATTCCTTTTGAGTCCGAACATAAATTAATGGCTACCTTGCATCACGATCACCTGAACCATGGGTATATTTATGTTAAAGGTGCACCAGAACATATTTTAATGCGATGTAAATTTCAACTTCTTCAAAATCAAACAGTTAACCTAGATAAAGCCTATTGGCATCAACACATAGAGTTATTAGCTTCTCAGGGTAGACGTGTATTAGCGATTGCAATGAAATCTACCTCTGCCACACACAGAGAATTACATTTTCACGATATTGAAACCCATCTTACGATGCTCGGTTTGTTTGGTTTATTCGATCCACCCAGGGAAGAAGCCATCACTGCCGTTAAGGAATGTCAGGCTGCAGGCATTCAAGTAAAAATTATCACAGGTGATTATCCTGCTACGGCTAAATCTATCGCCATCAAATTAGGCATTAAAAACCATCATCAAGTATTAAGTGGTCATGAGCTTGATACGTTGAGCGTGGAAGAACTTTCCACCCTAGTAAACACAGTAGATATTTATGCTCGCGCCTCACCTGCTCATAAATTAAAACTTGTCGAAGCATTGCAAAAAAAAGGGCAAATTGTTGCAATGACGGGAGATGGCGTAAATGATGCACCTGCACTAAGGCGTGCGAATGTGGGCATTGCCATGGGCCAGAAAGGAACGGAGGCAGCAAAAGAAGCTGCAGAAATTGTTTTACTGGACGATCATTTTTCTTCAATAACGGCTGCCATAAAAGAAGGGCGGATCGTTTATGACAACTTAAAAAAAACTATTTTTTATATTTTACCTACCAATGGCGCAGAAACACTCATTGTCATATTGGCTATTTTAATGGGTTGGACTTTGCCTATTACGCCGGTACAAGTCTTGTGGATTAATATGGTCACAGGGGTGACACTATCCATCGCCTTATCGTTAGGTCCTTCTGCAGAAGGACTGATGACAACCCCCCCTAGAAAAAGAGGGGTAACTGTTTTTTCCAAATTACTTATTTGGCGTACTTTTTTCGTTTCATTTCTTATGTTAATTGGCAGTGTTGGTTTGTTTCAATTAGCCTTATTCTCGCATTTTTCTCTTGAAGCAGCCCGCAGTGTCACTGTCAACACCTTAGTCATGGGAGAAATCGCCTATTTATTTAATAGTCAGAAGGTTGTTTTATCCTCCTTGAGTCTGGAAATGTTATTTAAAAATAGCGCAATTTTTATAACTGTTTTTTTTGTCATGTTACTTCAACTTGCCTTTACTTATTTACCTTGGATGCAAACACTTTTTGATACACGCGCCATCACACTTACTTTTTGGGGATATATTTTTATCTTCGGCTTTAGTTTGTTCTTCATCATAGAGTTAGAAAAATTTTTGATGAGAATTTTTTTAAAAAAACAATTGTTGTAAGAAATATCACTTACATAAATAACCATGCACCCCATCCATAAACATTTGTACCGCGATCGTAGTCAGCAGCATCCCCATCAAACGCTCTACCGCAATCAATCCCTTTTCCCCCAACACACGCTGCAATTGATTCGCAAAAAGCAGAACGGCCATTAAAATAACAGAGGCAATCACTAACGCTAAAAACAAAGTCGGCATTTGCTCTGTGTATTGCGTTGAAAACAAAATCACGGTTGCGATGGCAGAAGGGCCCGCAATCATGGGGATGGCTAAGGGCACCAAAAATGGCTCCGTCACCACTGTTTCACGCGTTTCATCCGTAGGAGGAAAAATCATTTTGATGGCGATAAGAAAAAGAATCATTCCTCCTGCCACCTGCAAGGCTTCTTGCGTGATACTCAATCCATCCAAAATAAATCCACCCCAAAACAAAAAAACAGCCAAAATAAAAAAAGCAAACAAAGACTCTCGCAATAAAATGGCCATGCGTCGTTTGGGTTTAATTTGACGCAGAACAGACAGTGCCAATGGCACGTTTCCTAAAGGATCCATCACCATAATCAAGGTCACTGTCGTGGTATAAAGTAGTTTCATGCTATTTCCTTAAAATAAGGATGTCAGCACCTTATTTTCTGAGTTAAACTGCTTCTTTTAGTCTGTACTCTTCGGACTCGAAAGTTTGGGGAGTCGCCATTCTTCGCAAACCCATGCTCAAAAAACTCCTGCCCTACCTCTATCTCATGCGTTTGCATCGCCCCATCGGGATATTCTTACTATTATGGCCTACTTTGTGGGCTTTATGGCTGGCGGCAGCGGGGCACCCTTCACTCAAACATGTCCTCATTTTCACATTAGGCGTCATCATCATGCGTTCAGCAGGTTGCATCATTAATGACATTGCTGATCGTCACCTGGATGGTCAAGTAAGACGCACACAAAGTCGCCCCCTGGCCACACAACAAATTTCTGTCTCTTCCGCCCTTTTTCTTTTCCTGTTCCTCTGCTGCCTTGCCTTTGGCTTGGTCCTTTTTTTAAATACTTACACCCTGATCTTGTCGTTGGTCGCTTTTGTGCTAGCCGTAGTGTACCCCTTTACTAAACGTTTCACTTATTTCCCCCAAGTGGTGTTGGGCGCAGCTTTCGCTTGGGCCATTCCCATGGTTTTTGCTGCCAGCAATGACAACATCCCTCTGGCTGCCTGGCTCATTTATTTTGCAGCGCTGGTCTGGCCTGTGGCCTACGATACTTTTTATGCCATGGCCGACAAAGAAGATGATCTCAGCGCGGGCATCCGCTCAACGGCCATTCTTTTCGGCAATAACGTTAAAATTATGGTATTGCTTATCTACGGTATTTTTTTTACTTCACTTTGGGGAATTGGTCTGCTTTATACCTTACAGCCCCTCTACTTTGGAAGCCTTATTCTAGCTATTTTAGTCACGTTGTATCAATTTTGGCTCATCCGAACAGAGAAACCCCAAGCTTATTTTCGCGCCTTTCTCAATAATAATTGGATTGGATTACTCATTTTTTTAGGTATTTTGGCAAACTATACCCCTTGCACCTGAAGATACTGGGTTTTGAGGAAGTATTTTTTGCAAGGTAAAATGCTTTCTCGAACGAGTAATAGTCTACTCTATTGCGAGCGAGAGAAAATTTTACCTTGCGGAAAAGACAAACTTAAAAACCAGTATCTTCAGGTACAAGGGGTATATAATTTATGACACATTCATCACGTTTTTTATCCGCACTTGCCCGCCAACCTGTCGACTGCCCCCCTGTGTGGCTCATGCGCCAAGCAGGTCGTTATTTACCCGAATACCGCGCAACGCGCGAACAAGCTGGCAGTTTTTTACAACTCTGCAAAACACCCGAGCTTGCGTGTGAAGTTACCTTGCAACCTTTGCGTCGTTTTGACCTGGATGCAGCGATTCTTTTTGCAGATATTTTATTGATAGCAGACGCCATGGGTTTGGGATTACAGATGGTGGAAACGCAAGGACCCGTGATTACCCAACCCATCCGCAGCGCAAAAGATCTTGCCAACCTCCCTCACATTCACCCCGAACATGATTTAGCTTATGTTTATCAAACCATTCGCTTATTACGCAAAGAACTCCCCTCGCACATCCCCTTGATTGGTTTTGCAGGAAGTCCGTGGACGGTAGCTGCCTATCTGGTGGAGGGGCGCGGCACAAAAGAATTTTACGCATTACGTGGTTTAATGTACGGTCAACCCGATCTATTGCACGCATTACTTCATTACCTAACAGAAGTGACCGTGACTTATTTAAGCGCGCAGGTTAAAGCAGGAGCCCAAGCTTTAATGCTATTTGACACTTGGGGGGGGTTATTAAACCCTGTACACTATCTTGCTTTTTCACTGGAGTATGTTCGACAAATTACTCATGCACTCAAAGCGCTCTATCCTTCGCTCCCCCTCATCCTCTACAGTAAAAATGGCGCAGCCTCATTGGAGGCCCGCGCGGGGACAGGGGTAGATGCTTTGGGCTTGGACTGGACGGTAGACATAGGTCATGCACGCCAACGCGTAGGACAACGCGTTGCTCTACAAGGCAACCTGGATCCGGGTGTGCTATATAGCTCGCCTGAAACCCTGCGTAAGGAAATTCGCGCTATTTTAAGCAGTTTTGGTCCTTATCCAGGCCATATTTTTAATTTGGGCCATGGTATACCGCTGGATGTCCCTCCTGACAATATCAAAATCCTAGTCGATACTGTCCATGAGGGGTGATTATTTTTTGAACAATGATTGTATTTTTCAACCAAAAAGACCTATACTTACCCCATCAATTTCCCTTTTTCAGTGAGATTTTTATGCCTGCACTCGTTCCTTCATACATGACCGAATTTCGTACTTGGGTGAATACGCTTTCAAAAAACAATATTTCTATCGCAGCGTTCCCCGCTCTCCCTAAAACACGCCAAGAAGAATTATTACAAGACTTTGAGTCACGCATGGTAGGTACCACTGCGTCGGCCAACCCCTACTCACTCAAGAATCTACAACAGGATCAACGCCTTCAAGCTCTAAACATTTCTCTCTTTTTTCAATGGCTAGAACTAAAACGCATTAAGCTAGAAGAATTAATCGCGGAAATCAAACAATACCGCCGCACACACCACCAGCATGAAAGCATTCTTTTTTCCCTCGCCCCAGAACTGGAAGCCGTTGAATCTGATCCTCAATTACTCCGTCTACTTAAGGATCAAGACTTAACTTTTTTAGCCAAACTTGAATTAGCGCTTAAAACGGCACAAACCCATATCCCTGTCTTAAATCGTTTCATCACTCATTGGGAAGATCGCATCAATGAATTAGAAGAACAAGACCTTATTCTAAAACGGTCTCACACTGATGCTCAGGTGGCTTCGTTAGCGCATACCCTCCAACTCAAACCCAATCAAATCGATCGCCCCTTGCTCACAGAGCTCTCCAATGTCGTGGATTTACGCGCGAACGGCCCTGATGTAGCGAGAATTTTACAAATTGTTCTGCCCACTCCCAAACCAGGCGCACGCGCTTTATCTGATGAGGAAACTAAAGAACAAGCAGAAACACAAGCTGATTTTGTTAAACATATCCAGAAAAACCATGAACCTCAAACTATTATTCAATTGACAGGGTTATTGCGAAATATTTTCCAGTTGCCTGTCATGCAAACCATTCGCGCAGCAGAGCAATTTAAAATGCTCCGCGTCGATCAACTTGAAGAACTCACCGAACACGCGCGTTTATTGGAGGAAGCACGAGGCGAATTAATTTCACTCACCACAGTCAAAGAACATTTACTCTCAAGCATGAATTCTATTCGTGACTATATATCAAGCAACACACTCACCTTACCTGAGGTCGATCGCGCATTAGCACGTATCGCAGAGTTCACACTCCCATCTGTACCACAAACCGTAGCGACGACGAAGCCGACCCTGATCGCAACATCCGCTAATAATGTGACTGCCACACCCACCAGGACCATCGCCACGCCTACCCCACCACCTCCGAGCGATCCAGGCAGTTTGGCTTCCAGACCGGAGTCAACCGCACCCAGCCCTTTTTCAATGACGCTCAAACCACCAGGGTTTAGGAGATAATTGAAGCTATTTAGGCTGCAATCTCAAGGCGCCATCTAAACGAATCACACTGCCATTTAGCATTTCATTTCGCACAACGTGCTCAACCAATTGTGCAAATTCTTGTGCCTGGCCCAAACGTTTTGGAAAAGGCACCTGTGCACCCAAACTTTCTTGAACTTGCGCAGGCATAGCCAGCAACATGGGCGTCGCAAAAATACCAGGGGCAATCGCCATCACTCGAATCCCAAATTGAGCCAATTCACGCGCAGCAGGTAAAGTCATCGAAACCACGCCTCCTTTTGAGGCACTGTAAGCCACCTGACCAATTTGACCTTCAAAGGCTGCAATTGACGCTGTATTGATAATGACACCGCAAGATTGAGATTTGTCCGCCCAAGACAGCGTGCTCATTTCAGCTGCCGCTTGTCGCATCACATTAAATGTCCCTACTAAATTAATTTGAATTGCTTTTACAAATTCGTCTGTAGGCAGAGGACCCTCACGCCCAATCAAACGTTTTCCGGGTGCAATTCCCGCACAATTCACCACAATACGAACATCACCCAAGTATTCCTTTGTTTGTTTGAAGGCGTATTCAACCGCAGTAGGATCTGTCACATCGCATAAAAAAGCCCGCCCACGAATATCTTTCGCCACTTTTTCTGCGGCTTCCACTTGCTGATCAAAAACAGCTACCTTTGCGCCCGCTAAACTCAATTGATAAGCACATGCTGCACCCAAACCCGAGGCCCCACCTGTCACCACCACCGTTTTATTTGAAATATCCATTCATCAAACCTCATCGTAAATATTTTTTTGAAATAGTTTTAAACAACTCCGTGCCAGACTGCCTCAACCACTCAAACACCATCATTTCTCGACTTATAATTTGCACTCCCTGTTGTTGCATACGTGTCAAAGCCAAAGCTTTATCTTCTATCGAACGCGATGACACCGCCTCTGCGATGACAAACACATCGTGGTGACGTGCTTGCAATTCCATCGCTGTTTGAAGTACGCAGACGTGTGTCTCTATGCCAATGAGGACAATGTGCCGACGGTTCGTTTTTTCTATCCAATCCCAACAAGTTGCATCAGCCGCACAAGAAAAATGGGTTTTACTCAAACGATTCTCTGTTTTGACAAATGCTTGCAATGCCTCCACCGTCGCCCCTAAGCCTTGCGGATACTGCTCAGATACAAAAACAGGTACGTCCATGAGTGTAGCAACCTCCAGCACCCACTGACACATCGAAACAAGGCGTGCAGCATCCTGCACGAGAGGGGTTAATTTTTCTTGGACATCCACCAATATAACCAAGGACTGTTCACGCGCTAATAACATGGGGCTTCCTTACAAAACAAAATCGTTCCATTTAAAAGTGTCTCAGCACATCATAAACGATCCATTTTATGTTAGCATTCTCAGATATAAAGAGGTTATCACATGCTTATTTTATTTATTTACTGTATCGCCGGTCTTTTAATTGGTTTTTTATCAGGCTTGCTCGGCATCGGAGGAGGGCTCATTGCCGTGCCCGCACTTTCAATGCTCCTCGTTTTGCAGGGTGTTAACCACAGCCTCATCATGCATATCGCCGTTGCCACTTCGCTTTCAACGATTATTTTTACTTCACTTGCTTCCATTCGCACCTTTCATCAACAAGGTGAGGTGGCTTGGGATCTCATCAAAATATTACTACCTGGTGTGATACTAGGCACCTTGCTTGGCACATTTATCTCTCAACACCTGTCCACAAACCATCTGCGGTTCCTGTTTGGTTTGTTCGTACTCATCGTTGCTTTTCGCTTGTTTTTTCAGAAAAAAGAAGATCTCAAATCACACACACCTCATCCTCGCTCTATTGACAAAGCAGATTTACGCCATCATCGTATCGCCGCTGTTGCAACAGGCTTAACAGCGGGTTTATTGGGAGTGGGGGGCAGCATCATCATCATTCCTTATCTTTTACACAAGGGTTTCACCATTCGACAGGCTTCTGGCACCTCCATCACCTGCGCATTCCCCATTGCCCTCATCGCCACCTTGGTCTTCAGCATCTCAGGTTGGCACATCGTGAATTTACCTCCTTATTCCACCGGTTATGTTAATTGGTCTGCCACGCTTGGGTTAGCATTACCTAGCTTATTTAGCGTCAGCCTCGGTGCTTGGTTAGGAAAACGTGCACCCCAAACTACCTTACGTAAATTATTTTCTTTATTTCTCGTTTTCGTGAGCCTGGACATGTTATTAGGGTAGGGGGCAATTCATTTATGTTAATTTATCCACACATCAATCCTATCGCGCTCTCGCTTGGACCACTTAAAATTCACTGGTATGGTTTGATGTATGTCATTGGTTTTTTGGGTGGCTGGTGGCTGGGATTATTGAGAGCCAAAAAACCTGGCAGCAACTGGACACCTCAACAAGTCAGTGATGTTATTTTTTTTGTTGCCATAGGCGTCATACTGGGCGGGCGACTCGGTTACACTCTTTTTTACGACCTACCTCACTTTTTGCATTATCCCTTAAGCGCTTTACGTATCTGGGAAGGGGGCATGTCCTTCCATGGTGGCTTACTGGGCGTGCTCGTTGCGATTGCACTCTATAGCCATTTTTACCATCGCACCTTTTTTGAAATTGGTGATTTCATTGCGCCCCTAGTCCCCGTTGGTCTGGGCGCAGGACGTATTGGTAATTTTATCAATGGTGAATTATGGGGACGCACCACCCAAGCCCCCTGGGGCATGATCTTCTCTCACGTCGATCATTTGCCACGCCATCCTTCTCAGCTCTATGAATTTTTCTTGGAAGGCATCGTGCTCTTTACCTTACTGTGGATCTACTCCAGCAAACCCCGACCTCGCATGGCCGTCTCCGCTTTATTTTTAATTTTCTATGGTACATTCCGCATACTCATCGAATGCGTGCGTGAACCTGACCCACAATATGGCTACTTGGCCTTCCATTGCTTAACCATGGGTCAACTATTATCTATGCCCATGATTTTATTTGGCATCATTTTATTTGTATACGCGCATCAAAAAGTGCTCGTGAATAAACAAGGATGAACTCATGCAAACTTACCTTGATTTTCTAAAATTTATTCTGGAAAAAGGTCAAGATAAATCTGATCGCACACAAACAGGCACGCGTAGCATTTTTGGTTACCAAATGCGTTTCGATCTTGCTCATACCTTTCCCTTGGTTACCACCAAGAAAATTCACTTAAAAAGTGTTGTTCATGAACTACTGTGGTTTTTAAGCGGGAGCACCAACATAGGTTACTTACAAACACACGGGGTGCATATTTGGGATGAATGGGCTGATGAACAAGGTGAATTAGGCCCTGTCTATGGCCAACAATGGCGGCATTGGCGCACATCAGAGGGAAAAACCATCGACCAAATCAGTGAGGTTGTTAGGGCAATTAAACAAACACCGGACTCACGTCGTCTGATCGTCAGCGCCTGGAATGTAGGTGAGCTCGATAAAATGGCCCTTCCTCCGTGTCATTCTTTTTTTCAATTTTATGTCGTGGATGGCACACTCTCCTGCCAACTTTATCAACGTTCAGCAGATGCTTTTTTGGGGGTTCCTTTTAATATTGCCTCTTACTCTCTGCTCACCTGCATGATAGCGCAACAATGTCATCTTACACCGGGAGAATTTATTTGGAGCGGAGGCGATTGCCATATTTATCACAATCACCTTGAGCAAGTTACCGAACAACTCCATCGCACCCCCTTACCGCCTCCCTCGCTGCATTTAAAACGTAACCCGGATGATCTATTTTCTTATGTGTTTGATGATATTGATTTTATCGACTATCAATATCATCCTGCCATTAAGGCACCCATTGCGGTATGAGGAGTGCACATTCGCAAACTTACCCGCAAATCGATATAATGGCATTTTTTGAAAAATAGAAAAGGGGTAACTTATATGGCCGTGCCGGCTAACAAACGATCCACCATGACGCTTTATTCTGCCGCATTATGCCCTCACAGCCATAAAGTACGTATCGTATTAGCAGAAAAAGGGGTCACCGCTGACATTATCAATGTCGCCTCTGACAAAAAACCAGAAGAATTATTAGCCATCAATCCCTACAGCTCTACCCCCACCCTGGTTGATCGTGATCTTATCTTGTATGAATCCAATATCATCCTTGAATACTTGGATGAACGCTTCCCTCACCCTCCTTTAATGCCTGTTTACCCCGTTGGTCGCGCCAAATTACGCTTGATGATGCATCGCGTAGAAAGAGATTGGTACTCTTTGCTACAACACTTGATGGACAATACCGCTGAGGCAGCAAGTGCACGTAAACAATTACAAGAAAGTTTGATCAGCGTCTCTCCTTTGTTTGAAGGACAAAATTATTTCTTAGGCGATGATTTCACGTTAGTAGATTGTTGCTTGGCCCCCTTACTCTGGCGCCTACCTAGCTTAGGTGTGGATTTGGGTGCAAAAGGCAAAACCATTCAAACTTACGAACAACGATTGTTCGCACGCCCCGCTTTCAAAGCCAGCCTCACCGAGGCAGAAGAAGAATTAAGGTGATAAAGCATGATGACCTCCACTAAACCTTATTTATTACGCGCTTTTTTTGACTGGATCAATGACAACCAGCTGACGCCTTACCTCGCGGTCAATGCAGATGTCCCAGGTACCTTAGTGCCCCGTCAACATGTCGAAGCGGGCAAAATCACCCTTAATATCTCTCCTTCTGCCATACGCGACTTAACCCTGGGCAATGATATTTTAAGTTTCAGCGCCCGTTTCTCTGGCATACTCACACGCGTGACCGTGCCCATTAAAGCCGTGTTAGCTATTTATGCACGCGAAAATGGTCGAGGAATGGTCTTTGGTGAAGAAGAAACCGAAACTGACCCCCCACCCTCGACGACAGATAAGAGCGGAAAACCCAAGCTAACTATCGTTAAATAGACCTCTTTCCAAATCAAGTATTTTGCTTTAATACAAGGCATGTTGCTTGTGAAAGCTGCGTCTATGTGTATAAATGAGCACCGGAACAAGCAACATAACGCCGTAGTAAAACAAAAGACGAGGGTTTGGAAAGAGGTCTAATAGACTTCTTTCGGTGACGGCACTATGCTTATTTTATAATCCCCACCGGAATCTGCAGCCATGACGACCGCGCCCAAAAAGAAGCGCTTGCCTAAGATAGGCTGGTATGAATGGGTCACCTTGCCCGGCTTAGGTTTGCCCCCTATTTTGGCGAAAATAGACACGGGCGCAAAAACGTCTGCGCTTCATGCCTTTCGCCTCGATTTCTTCGAAGAAAATGGCATAAAAAAAGTATCTTTTAGTCTCCACCCTTATCCACATTCAACTGAAGCCTTCTCTTGCGAAGCAGAAATTTATGACTACCGCAATGTCACAGACTCGGGCGGACACACTGAAAAACGTTATGTCATTAAAACACCTGTCCATTTAGGCAAACACACTTGGCCAATTGAAATCACGCTGACCAACCGAGATAATATGAGCTTTCTTATGTTACTAGGTCGCTCTGCCTTACGTAGACGGTTTCTGATCAATCCTGCTAGGAAATGTTTATTTGGCCACCCCCCCTCTAAAATAACAATAAAGGATCCCTCATGAAAATTGCCATACTTTCTCGTCGTCCCCAGCTTTATTCCACTCGTCGCCTAGTTGAAGCTGCCAAGGCACGTGGCCATACAGTTCGTGTCATTGACACCCTTCGATGCTACATGAATATTTCTTCTCATCACCCCTCCATCCACTACAGAGGGGAATCGCTGGATGGCTTTGATGTGGTCATCCCACGCATTGGGGCTTCCATCACGTTTTATGGCGCAGCCGTTTTGCGTCAGTTTGAGATGATGGGCGTACCCACACTCAATAGCTCCCTGGCCCTCACCCGCTCACGCGATAAATTACGTTCTTTTCAATTATTTTCTAAACGAGGCATCGGTTTGCCCGTCACAGGCTTTGCTGATTCACCCGATGACATTGACGATTTAATTCAATTGGTGGGGGGGCCCCCGCTGGTCATTAAACTGGTAGAAGGCACGCAAGGTATTGGGGTCGTACTGGCTGAAACCAAACAAGCGGCTAGCAGTGTCATTGAAGCTTTTTTGGGAATGAAAGCACACATCATGATTCAAGAATACATCAAAGAATCCAATGGGGCGGATATTCGCTGTTTTGTTATCGACAACAAAGTCGTCGCAGCCATGCGCCGTCAAGCCACGCCCGGAGAATTCCGTTCAAACTTACATCGAGGCGGCAAAGCCACGTTAGTCAAAATCACACCTGAAGAACGTGCCATGGCCATTCGTGCTGTTAAAATCATGGGATTAAATATCGCGGGAGTGGATATGCTGCGCTCTGACCGCGGCCCGCTCATCATGGAAGTGAATTCTTCCCCAGGTTTAAAAGGCATTGAACATGCCACCGAAAAAGATGTCGCAACCGCAATTATCCTATGCTGCGAAAAATATGCCAAAAAAACGAAGCGAAATTATCGATTGAAGGGCTAATTCTTCGATAGCGGTCGCGTGGAGAAGCCGCGTTAGTGCATCTCCACGCTTGCTATACTTTACACGCCTGAGTTTTTGGTTTTTTAGCGCTCAACCAGGGTTCAGATTGACTGTTAAAAAATGTGCGCATAGTTATTCATATGCAAACATTTTTTAACAGTTAAGATGAGCCCTGGCTGGGATGCTAAAAAACCAAAAACTCAGGCGTGTAAAGTATACACACTTTATTTGCCATTCTTGCGAGGCGGGGTAGGTGTCCCTAAAACATCAAGGCTCACATCACTGGTGTCAGCAGCCGAAGCAGAGCGCTGAGAAGGTGACATAGGCGCACTGGCACTGGCTGAATACCCAAAAAATCCAGGCTGCCCAGGGTAACCCAAAGCCTTCCAATGCCTTTTTGTAAAAGAGCTGTAAGTACTCACTCGACTCAAATCACGTTCATCATTCGCCGCAGGTGAAGGTGAAACCGGCATAGAAGCAGAAGGAGAAAGCACTAATACACCACTATTACCCCGAAGAAGCTGCCCACTAAACCGTTGTGTTAATGCCTCTAACTGTTCAACCAGTTTTTTCTCTGCTTGTGGCGTTTGGGCTACTTTGAAATAAGCTTCCATCGCATCTTCATAGCTCTTATTCAAGTCTTCATCACCAGATACCGCAGTATCCTCTGTGCTGCTGGCTGCTGCTGCAATAGAAGAAGGCACAGCCGGTGTTTCTTGAGGTTTAGGCACGTCATGTACATCGCGTACTGCCAGCACATCCTTATTTGGTTCAAAACCAAACATGGCAGAAGACATATCTTCTAAATTAATTTGAACGGTTCCGCTGGGATTCCCCACCACTCGCAACTTCACATAACCTGCAAACTCGCCTTCCTGCATCTCTTCAACCACGGCAATACCCGCACCCGCCGCTAATACCCCCTCCATCAACCAAACATGTGACGCACCGTCAGATCCATATCTCACTGAAATATCACCACGCCCTTCCAACACAGGCATCACCATATTAGAGACATAACAATGTTCTTTGGTATCAGCGAGCGCTTCGTCCATGATCGCCTTTTGTTCAGGAGGCAAGACAGAGACAGCTCGATGCTCAGCACTGTAGCGAGCCTTTTCAAAACAACGCTCACGCGCTGCTTGATCCAATGGCTGACCCTGCGCATCACAAAGCCTATACATACCCGGTTGATTTTCGACAGGCTTCAACAGTGATCTTTCCTTTAGCCATTTTTGGTGCATCATAAATGCGATACTTGGCGTCAACGCTCTTAGGGCCGCAGTAGGCTCAGGAACACGCGTAATTTTCCCCATGGCAGTTTTGAATTCGGCTTCACTTAATCCACTTTGTCGATACAGCGTTCCCAATAACATACCCAAGATATTTAAAGGGGTGACTGCACCACTGTGAATAATTCCCCCTGGTAATTTCGATACTGTTTCTGAAAATTCAACCACTTTACAAGCGATATCATAAGCAAATTGCAGACGATCATGTAAAGAAAGCTTAGCTGCCCGTGCGTTTATTGCTTGGATTCGAGAAGCCATTTCATTCGAGTTTGTCCAAATAGAGCTCTGTTCATCCGCAAAAATAACACCCAACATGGCTTCAAATTTTTCGATTTCTCCAGCGGTTAATTTTTTAAACTCTCGACATACACTCATTGCCTCAGACGACATATCAGCAGGAAGCTCAACCTGATCAAATCCTTGAATAACACTCATGATAGGGGCAGGTAAAAAAGCGCAAGCAACCGGTGCATTTGAATCTTGTTGCCCTTGTTTTTCAATTTCTGCAATAGAATAAACTCGAAAATTTTTCATTAATTCCTCTCGGGTGGATAGCTATAAATTGGTTAATTATTATACACAAAATAACAAAAATATCAAGAAGTGATAATGGCCCTAGTAAAGGAAACCCAAAAAAAGTAAGGGGATAACTTGTTTGCTGGCTGCCAAAATATCGTCTTTTATCAAAAATGCGGGCATCTCTGAATCAGTGATTTGCTTGGTAGTTTTGTTCTTTCCGCCAATCTCAAAAATATGTGTTTTTGTACGGTAGTCTGCTTGTTTGGAATAATAAATTTTTTGATTGGCATCACGCATTGCTTGGATAAAATAAAGTTCTCGTAAGGTACTTTTATTTAAGGGTTCGCCAACAAATTGCTGGAGGGTATAAAGCAGGGTGGTATTATGCAAAAATATTTTTTGTGGTTTTCTTAAATATTGATTTCCACCTTCAAATGGATAAACCATTTGTATCAAACCAACGCTTTCTAAAATAGTTAAATAATTAAAGATGGTTTGATGAGCAATATTCATGTTTTTCGCGATATTGTTTGTGTTTACCTCGCCGGGTTGAACTGTTGATAAATAACTGAGTATTTGTTGAAACAGGTGTAAATTATGTGTTTTTAAATCGAAGTAGTTTGGTATATCTTCAAAAATAATTTTTTCGATAATACTCATAACGCGTTCATAATAGGTATGAGGTTCTTCAAAAACAAACGGATAATACCCGTTTTCTAGGTATTTTTTAAAATACCCCATGACCGTATTTATTGAGCCTAGTTTATTAAAATTTTGAGGGTCAGTAAGCAACGCTGAAAGCTCAATAGCCTCTATGTTGTTTTTTTGAGAAAAGTTCAAATACTCCCTAAAAGACATTCCCGACAGATGATAAATTTTTGCACGCCGAGAAAGATCGTGGCTACCTTTGATTAATTCGAGCATAGAGCTGCCAGAATAAACAATTTTAATGTCAGGAAAAGCATCGTACAAATTTTTTAATTCTTGATTCCAGTTGGCATACTTGTGAATTTCATCGATAAAGAAAAATCGGTGACCTTCTAAATTGTATAAATCATTAATAAATCCCAATAAAGTGCTTTGACGAAAATAAATGGCGTCGGCAGAAAAATAAAAAACCTTTTGATCTTTTGCAAGATTTTCTTTGATGTATTGGAGCATTAAAGTAGTTTTGCCTACGCCGCGCGGGCCAATAAGACCCGTTAGGCGACTTGCTTGAAAGTCGCTGTAGAGGTAACGTTTGAACGATAGATCGGTTTTATCAAGTAGGCGTTGAAAGGTTTCTTGCAAAAAATTACCCAATTTAAGTTAACTCCATAAATATGGAATATATGTTAAAGTATACTTTAATTTTTAATTTTATACAAATAATAGAGGCTGTTTACAATTCGCTAGGGGCAGTGGGCATCTATGGAAGAAAGTTATCATAAACAAGGTTCGCTCTATACGTATATGCGTTGTTCAGCCTTGCTGCCAAGAAGAAAAACCTTGTTATTTATCCATGGAATAGGGGATTCGAGTCTCAGTTATTTGCCATTTTTAAACACGCCCTTACTGACTGATTACAATCTGTTGATACCCGATTTATTAGGTTATGGTAAGAGTGCGATGAATGATGATTGTTGTTTTTCGTTGCAGGTGGCGTTGCTGATTCAGCATATTCAGTTTTTAGAAAAACAAAAAAATATCTCTTTTTCTGATTTAATTCTTGTTGCCCATTCTATGGGTAGTATTCATGCTATGCAGTTATGTCATTCTTCAATTAAAGATCAAATCAAAGCAGTAGTCAGTATAGAAGGCAGTATAACTCAATATGGTTCATTTGTTTCTGAATCAGTGACTAAGGTAATAAAGCAGGGTGATTTTGATGAATGGTTTAAAAAATTTAAAGAAATCATTGTTTTTCAAGGCCTAATTAAAAAATACCCTGTTTTGCGTGATTATTATGCTTCGTTGAAGTTTTGTTATCCACCGGCTTTTCTTCAGAACGCATTAGAAATGAGAGAGGTCAGTCTTTCTGAGCAAGGTGCGTACACTAATTTGTCTGGACAACTTTTTTTAAAATTAAAATTACCCAAGATATATTGTTACGGTGACAAAAGTTTATGCGAAGAATCTGTGGGGTTTTTGAAAAAATTCAAGTTACCTACCCAAGTTTTTTCCACGGACAGTCATTTCGTGATGTTGATATGCTTTGATGAGTTCGTTACTTTTTTGAAAGATTGGTTGTGATTTTTTATTAAGGAGAGATGCGTGGATAAGCTAAGCAAGGATGCGGTAAAGTGTGCGAAGTGTATTTTGTTGTTGTTAATTAGTACGAATGTTTACGCAGAAGTGACAACGTCAAAGCCCTTGCCTGCCGATATTTATATTGGGGGGTTTGCGGGAGGTGGATCATCTACTTATGTTGACCTGGCTCAACATGGTACAGCCTTATATAGTCCGGGAAAGGGGGGTCCACTCTCCGTCAATGCTTATGGTAAGTCTGATGCTAATGCAAGCTGGATTGCAGGGGCGCATATTGGTTATAAGTGGGCGGCATTCACCGATCAAAACAACAGACGCTGGAACTTTGTGCCTGCGGCTGAATTAGAAGCCTATTATCTGGGAAATACGTTAACGGGAAATAATCTGAATAACGAAACAGACAGATTGGCTCAGCATGATTTTCGTGTTTCTTTTCCGATGCATACGGGTGTGTTTCTGGCTAACGCAGTTTTGAATGTTAATCATGCTACCCTGCAAAAATTTCATCCTTATGTGGGAGTCGGTGTAGGGACGGCCATCATATCAATTTCAGGGGCTAACTCGACTCAAACCACGCCCGCGGAACCTGGCATTAACCATTATAATTCAGACCCCAATGCTTCTGCTTGGGCTTTTGCGGCCCAGCCTAAAATAGGGGTGTCATTTGAATTAGCCAACAAAACCAGTTTGTTTGTGGAGTATCGTTTTTTATATCTTTCTCCCAATCATTACACCTTTGGCTCTACTCAATATTCCACTCATGTGGGTACAACAGATTGGAATGTGACGATGGGTCCTTTATGTTACAACATGGGAACCATTGGTATTCAGTTTGATCCTTAAGTATCTTCAAGATCAACACCGTAGTATT
>JACREE010000072.1 GCA_016218405.1 Gammaproteobacteria bacterium | reverse complement strand
CGTGATCTTGAAAAAACCCTTACAGGTAACAAACATGCTCGGGTTTTTTCAAGATCACGATCGTCTCAATCTCACCCCCAGCCCTGTGCGAGAGTTCGCATCTTCAGGTAAGAGAGGTATAGTGGTTTAATGAGTTTCTTGTGTGGCGCAGTACAGCATCAGTAAGCGTGAAAATGTTTTGTGTGTGGGGCGTTTAACGCTGCCAGAAGCCCAGCGGTTGATGGTCACTAAAGACACCTGCAATTCTTTGGCTAAGGTGAGTTTGGTAAAACATTTGCCTGCGAGTAAGTGGTCAATGATATATTGCGTGACGGGAGGAAGTGGTTTGGAAACCACGGAAGATTCTTCTATGAAATAATGAGGTGTATAACTGGGTGTGTGTGTTTCGCTTCTGTGTTGTATGAGTGAAGTGTCCATGATGCAAATCCTTATGCAGTAATAATTTTTTAATTGTTTACACTTCTCGTATCTTCGAAGTACGAGAGCATATTTCGAATGAAAGCTTGTTTTATATGATGATATGAACAGTAAAATTTTGCTTGTTACTTTTCTGAAAACAAAGAGCAGCCAACACAAGAAGAAAGATTCTTATGAGAACAAATTATCGAACACTTAGAGATTATCAAGTCGCTAAAACAATTTCGATCGCTGCTTTGCATTTCTGCTCCTCTTTCTTAGGTGAGAGGATAAATATTACTGCGCTTGCTGTAATAGTTTTCTCATGCAAAGTGAATCAAGAAATTGTTTAAGAGTTACAAACTTCGATTTGTGTTGACTGCTGGAAAGGAGATTAAGCCTCAAAACCAGGATGGCTGTCAATCGATTTTTTTAAAAAAAAATTAAAAAATTTTTCTCGATAATTTTTTTTTCAGTGAGTCTTTTTTGGGTATTATTCTCGTCCAAGCAGGAGCAAGATCGGTGCAAGGCATTGAGAAAAAGAGCTTGCGATTTTTTTTCAACTGAGTATCATATGGGCTTCTTTTTGGGTCGTTAGCTCAGTCGGTAGAGCATCGGACTTTTAATCCGTTGGTCCCGCGTTCGAATCGCGGACGACCCACCAATTTTTGTTTTACACTCCTCAAATTTCCTCATATACCTCTCGTATATGAGAGGTATATTTCACGGCGCAGTCACGCAAAGTTTATCTTCATCTGGGCCAGAGTGCCGCAGATATAGTCTTCTTCCTTGAGCGGAGTCATGCTGAAGTGTTCGAATTCAGGGCTGATGGGTTTGATATAACGTTGTGAACCATCAATCAGTAATTGGCGGAACACAGGCAGAGGCGTCTCTTTTAACTTGACTACCACGAATCCCCTGTCTTTGACGGATTTCTCTGGGTCGACTATCAAAAATGTTCCAATGGGGAAGAGGGGAGCCATGGAGGCATCATTCATACGCAAGACAAAGCTATGGTTGCTTATTTTAGCATCGGTGAAGAGGTTGTTTGATGAAATGGCTTGAGGGGGTTGTGCTGCATAATGATGCCAGTATGCGGCTTCTTCCCAGGCAATGATGGGAACTTCCTGCCAACCCGCCAATGTCATGCGGGTGTTTTCAGGTAAGGTAAGCCAGGGGATGGGGGCGAATCCGCGCAATTGCTCAATAGAGACCCCAAAAAACTCGGCTAAAGGGAGCAGTGACGAGCGGTGCGGTTTGGGGCTACTGCCTGTGACAATACGGTGCACGGTGGGTTGAGGTAAGTTGACGCGACGTGCTAACTCAGCGGTTCTTATTTTTTTCTCAAACATCAGGCGAGAGAGAATTTCGCAGAGGGGGGAAATGGGTTTCATGGTTAATTATCTACCAAAAATGGGTATATAATATTCAAAAATAAGGTATTGTCAAGGAGGAACTTTATTGGGAGTTCTGAAGCTGCATGAAATATCGAATCGTTCTTTCTAAACCATCATCAAACGATACTTGGGGTTTCCAGCCCAGTGTTTGAATTTTTTCTGTGTTTAAGCCATAACGCCAATCGTGCCCTAATCTGTCTGTGACGAAGGTTATCAGTGTTTGGTGAAGGAAAGATTGCGGGGTCATATTATCCATTAAAGAACAAATATGTTTAACAAGTTCGAGATTGCTCCATTCATTGTTTGATCCGATATTGTAGCTTTCGCCCAATTGTCCTTTTTCTAAGATACTTAAGATACCGCTGCAATGATCGCGGACATATAGCCAATCACGTTTGTTTTTCCCCTCACCATAAATGGGGATGGGCTGTTTTGCTAAGCAGGCACGAATGATGGTGGGAATGAATTTTTCTTGATGTTGAAAAGGACCATAGTTGTTTGAACAATAAGTGAGTGTGCAGGGTAACTGGTAGGTATGATAATAGGCACGCACCAAGTGGTCGCTGCCTGCTTTGCTGGCAGAGTAGGGTGAGTTAGGGCGATAAGGATCCTCTTCTGTGGTCAATGCTGCTTCTTCTGTTAATGAACCGAATACTTCGTCTGTGGAAATATGGTGGAAGCGGTTGCTGCGCTGTGAGCGAGTCAAAAAATGCTGACGTGCTGCTTCCAGTAGTGTAAAAGTGCCCACGAGATTGGTTTGAATAAAATCCTGAGGATATTCAATGGAGCGATCAACATGACTTTCTGCAGCAAAGTGAACGATGGTATCAATATCGAATTGCTTGAGGAGTGTATCCACCAAGCTGCGATCGGTGATATTTCCTTTTACGAAATGGTAATTCGGGTGAATTAATGTGTTTAGATGAGCTTGAGACCCCGCGTAAGTGAGGGCGTCCAGGTTGATGAGGCGGCAGTGGGGGCGTTGTGTAGCAAGATGATGAATGAAGTTAGCACCAATAAAGCCTGCACCACCTGTGATGAGGATGTGCGATGGGGTGTGTGTCATGATCTTAACAACTCCAAAATAACCTGGGGCAAGCTGTGATGCCAGCTAGGCTGCGAGAGGGAAAATTGTCGGCGTAGTTTCTCACAATTGAGTGCCGAAAATCGAGGGCGTTTGGCTGGCGTTGGGTAGTGTTCGCTGGGGATAGGTTTTAAAGTATGGAGTGTTAAAGAGGTGTGTTGCCTGGCAAAATCGAAAATGACGCGAGCGAACTCAAACCAGGAAGTGATTTCTTTGCTGCAATAATGATAAGTTCCCCAGGCACAGAATTTCGATGAAGACAGCGCTTTCGCCATCTCTAGCAGTGTGTTTGCAATGTCTGCTGCGCTGGTAGGACAGATAAATTGATCGTTAACCACATTCAATGTTTGTTTTGTTTGACCCAATTCCAACATTTTTTTAACGAAATTGATCTTAAAAGGGCTGAAAACGCCGCTAACGCGTAAAATCAGGTGTTGTGGTTGCAGCGCTTGAATGCATCTTTCGCCTTCAAGTTTGCTTTGACCATAGACGTTAATCGGTTGAGCGACGTCAGTTTCTAAATAGGGTGTGGTATTATCTCCTGAGAAAACATAATCTGTTGACACGTGAATAAGCGGGATATTGGCATTGGCACAAACAAGGGCGAGATGTTTGGCCCCCTCTTTGTTGACAAGAAAAGCAGTCTCCTCGTCTTTTTCAGCTTGATCTACTTGTGTGTAAGCGGCTGCGTTGATAAGCAAATCAGGCTTGTCATGATGCACCATTCTTTCTATATCAGATAACCGAGTGATATTGAGTTGTGTCTGCGTGTAGGCACAAATTTGATGATTTGGGTGGTGGGGTGCTTGACGTAGAAGGGTTTGTCCTAATTGGCCACCTGCACCCAAAAGCATTATTTTCATGGTATCCCTTAATCAGGTAAATCGTTTTCTGCGATTTGCGCTAGCATAGGAAAACGCGCATCTTTTTCAGAAAGAAAGGGGTGTGGGCTGGGCCATTCAATGGCTAGGGTGGGATCATTCCAAATAATGCCTTTTTCAGTTTCAGGGTGATAGTATTCCGTGCATTTATAACAGAAATCGACTTCATCAGAGAGTGTATAAAAACCATGTGCAAAGCCAGGTGGAATATAGGCTTGACGGCAGTTTATATCGTCCAAAATAAATGAACAGGTCTTGCCAAAAGTGGGTGAGTGGCGACGAATGTCAACGACAAGATCCAGTACTTGGCCGCGTGTGACATACACGAGTTTTCCTTGTGCATAAGGGAGTTGATAATGTAATCCTCTGAGCGTATGTTTTTTTGAGCGTGAAAAATTATCTTGAACAAAATGAGCGTCGATGCCTACTTCTGCATAACGTTTTTTTTGATATGTTTCACTAAAAAAACCACGTTCATCAGAAAAAAGGCGAGGTTCAATGAGTTTTACTTCGGGGAAAAAAAGAGAAATGCATTTCATAATAGGCCTTGTAAATATTGTCCGTATTCACTTTTCGAGAGGGCATGAGCGAGTTGGGTGAATTGTTCGGTGTTGATGTATTGCATTCGCCAAGCGACTTCCTCAGGGCATCCAATTTTCAACCCCTGTCTAGATTCTAAAACATGAATAAAATTTGCTGCGTCTAAAAGTGAGTTAGGTGTGCCAGTGTCTAACCAAGCTGTGCCGCGATTGAGTTTGATAACGCGTAATTGCTGTTGTTGAAGATAGTGATTATTAACATCGGTGATTTCAAGTTCACCCCGCGCAGAAAAAGAAAGTTTTTTTGCAATCTCAACCACTTGTTTGTCATAAAAATAGAGCCCAATGACGGCGTGATGGGAGGGGGGTAAATGAGGTTTTTCAATGATCTTGCTGGGTTGGCCCGCGTCATTGAATTCAATGACGCCGTAGCGTGAAGGATCACGTACGTAGTAACCGAAAATAGTACCGCCCGTTTGTAATGAAGTGCACTGTTGTAAGAGTGTTGCTAAACCTTCGCCATGTAAAATATTATCACCGAGTATTAAACAAACGGGTTCGTTTGCAATGAATTCTTCCGCCAAAATAAAGGCTTGTGCAATGCCTTGAGGTTGAGCTTGGGGAAGATAAGATAGCTTGAGCCCCCATTGCTGTCCGTCTTTGAGCATGTGTTGGAAGAGGGGGAGATCATGGGGTGTCGTGATAATTAAAATGTCGCGGATGCCTGCTAACATCAGCGTGGAGAGTGGGTAATACACCAGCGGTTTGTCGTAAATCGGGAGCAATTGCTTGCTCATGCTGAGTGTGGCGGGAAAAAGCCGAGAGCTTGTTCCGCCCGCCAGGATAATGCCCTTCATAAAGTTCTCTGTTTAATAGGCAACGGATTGCTATAATACCAAATTATTTTTGTCATCTCATTAAGGTCTGTTTACAATTCGCTAGGCTGAGACATAAACCCTTGATTTTCGAGCACCGCAACGGAGCATACGTGGGTGGGTATGTGAGTAGCGGAGCACAGTAAATCAAGGGTGTATGGCCAGCATAGTTAGAAGTGTAAACAGACCCTAGAGGATATAGTCATCATGCCCCAACAAGCCCTTGTGACAATTTTGATTCCTAGCTATAAAACACCGATGTTGACTAAGTTATGTTTGCGACTTATTAGGAAACACACGGATTTATCAAAGGCGCGCGTGGTGGTCATTGATAATGACTCTAAAGATGAATCTTTGGCTTATCTTCGTGGTTTGGCGTGGATCGATTTAATTGAACGACCGGCTGTGTCGGGTGAAACGGGGCCTGCGGCACATTCTGCTGCGTTGGATCTGGGGTTGGCGCGTACTGTGACGCCTTATGTCTTATCCATTCATACCGACACCCTGGTAAAGCATCCTCAATGGTTGGAATTTTTAATTAAGGAAATTGAAAAAAATCCACGTAGAGCGGGGGTGGGTTCCTGGAAGTTAGAATTTAAACCTGGGTTTTCCCGTTTTTTGAAAAGTATAGAATTTCAGATACAGCAAATTTGGTATCGCCTTTTAGGTAAAAAAGAACATGCCTTGGCTGGGGTGGGGGATAATTATTTTTATTTACGCAGTCATTGTGCATTGTATCGTACTCAATTATTACAGGATCAAGGATTAAGTTTTTCAGCGGGGGGGGAGGTGGCGGGTAAGGTTATGCATAAGGCTTTATTAGAGCAAGGGTATGAAATGGCATTCTTGCGAGCAGAAATATTAGGCCATTATATTGAACATTTGAATCACGCTACGATGGTTTTGAATCCGGAGTTTCATGAAAACATGCAAGGTTTGGAGAAGAGCATCAAGCGTGTTCAAAAAGGCCTGCAACGCTTTCATGCAGAGGCCATATTGGCGGATGATAGTTTAGATGAATAGGTCCAAGATAGTAGAATTGACGACATCCCCTAATAAAATCTTTTTTCACCTGCGGGACGTGTTTTAAAGCGTTTATAGGACCAAATGTATTGCTCAGGATGAACTCGAATAGCCTGTTCAAGTAATTTGTTGATGCGGGTTGCATCTGCGACAGGGCTGGCAGAGGGAAAATCTTCGAGCGGAGGGTGCAGATAAAGGTCATAGCCTGTGCTATCGGCTCGTCGATAAAAATAACAGGGTATGACTTTGGCATGACCCATCCTTGCAATACGTGATGTGGCGGTGAGTGTGGCGGCTGGAACACCGAAAAAAGGTGCGAATACACTGTATTTTAGGCCGTGATCGCCATCAGGGGCGTACCAAACAATCTGCTTATTTTTTAATGTTTTTACCATTTGGCGCACATCGTCTCGCGCAATGATGTGAGAATAATACCGACTACGGTAGTGGCGAATGATTTTATCGAGCAGGCTAATTTTTTGTGGTCTGTACATGACGGCAAAATCAACGTGTAAAGTGAGTAGGCGACCCACCAATTCTAAGGTATTAAAGTGCGGGCTAAGGAGTATAACGCCGTGTGTTTTAAGGGCCTGATCAAGGTAGGTTCGATTGTGTACAGTGAGGCGTGTGTCGATTTTTTTATTAGGTAACCACCAACTCATGAGCATTTCGATGACCGCCATGCCAAGTGATTGATAAGTTTTTTTGAGGAGAAGTTGCCGTTGTTTTTTGTTTAGTTCAGGAAAGCAGAGTTGTAGATTTTTGAGTGTTGTATGATACATTTTTCCTTTAAACTGCATGAGCAGTGTCCCCAAACTACGTCCTAGCGTGAGGAGAGTAGGGTAAGGTGTGATTCGAATGAGGCATTGCAAGGGAAGGAGCAATAATAAACACACACGTACCTTTAGGTGCGGTGAAGCCATGCGAATCTCACAAGGAAGAGGGGTGGCCCATCATAGCCTCTGGTCGGTTATATACTTTACACGCCTGAGTTTTCGTAAAACAGCTCAGGCGCATGAAGTATAACCGACCAGAGAGCCAGCAAATCTTATTCAGCAGCCTGATCGACAGAGGAGGCGTGTTGTGCTTTATCCGGGGTGTTGTCTAATCGTTCTTTAATGCGAGCAGCACGGCCGCGAAGGTCGCGTAAGTGATAAAGTTTGGCTTTACGTACATCGCCACGACGTTTTAAAGTTACGCTTGCAATAATAGGACTGTGAGCTTGAAAAACACGTTCAACGCCTTCACCGTGGGACATTTTACGCACGGTAAAGCTGGAGTTTAAACCACGATTGCGCTTGGCAATCACGATGCCTTCAAATGCTTGCAGACGTTTACGGGTGCCTTCTGTGACGTTCACTTGAACTGTGACGGTATCGCCCACGCCAAAGGCAGGAAGGGTGTTTTTCATCTGCTCTTTTTCTAGTTGCTGGATAATTAAACTCATTTTTTCTCCTGCTGTTGCTGATTTTCTTTGATAAATTCGTCTAAAAGTGCTTGTTTTTCCGCATCGAGTGAGTGATTGGCAAGCAAATCGGGTCGTCGTAGCCATGTTCTTGCTAGGGCTTGTTTGAGGCGCCAGCGGTGGATGGCCTGATGATTTCCGCATAATAATACATCGGGAACCCTCAGTTGCGCAAATTCTTCCGGTCGTGTGTAGTGAGGGTAATCGAGCAGTCCGGAGGTGAAAGAGTCTTGTTCTCGGGAATTTTCATCCCCTAATGCTCCAGGTAAGCATCGTGAGAGGGCGTCGATGATTACCATCGCAGGGAATTCTCCCCCGCTGAGCACATAATCACCGATGGACCACTCTTCATCAATCATGAGTTCAATGATACGTTCATCTAAGCCTTCATAACGACCAGAAACAAAAATGAGCTCTTTTTCAGTGGACCAATGCTGGATTTGAGTCTGAGTCAGTGTTTTACCCTGTGGAGAAAGGTAAATTGTTTTAGCCGCAGTCAGGGTATTTTTGGCGGCACTGATAGCGTCTACTAAAGGTTGAGTTTTGAGGACCATGCCAGGTCCGCCCCCATAAGGACGATCATCTACGCGGTGGTAAGTATCGTGTGTGAAGTCTCGTGGGTTCCAGAGCTGCAGTGACATGAGCTGTTCTTTGAGGGCTCGGCCGGGTATGCCAAATTCAAGCGCCTTAAACATCTCGGGAAATAAAGTAATAACGGCAATATTTATACTCATGTTTAAAACTCAGGGTCCCAATCGACGAGGATATGTTTTTTATTAAGATCAATTTCTTTGATGAAGGTGTCGCGTAAATAAGGAATGAGGTGTTGTTTTTTATCTTGTTCAACGATTAAGACGTCGTTCGAACCGGTTTCTAGTAAAGAAGTGACGGTGCCAAGTTGAACGCCTTCAAGGGTGATGACATTCAGGCCGATGAGATCATGCCAGTAAAACTCGTCTGGAGGCAGGGAAGGGAGGCAGCTTCGTTCAACCCAGATTTCGGCATGGGTGAGCAATTTAGCTTGATCTCGATCAGTGTACCCGTCAAACCGCACAATGAAAGCTGTACCGTGTGCTTGCTGCGAGCAAATCTTGAGAGGCTGCCAGCGCTGACCCAGTTGAGTTTGCCACGAAGGGTAATTGAAAATCTGTTCGGGGGGGGAGGTATAGGAATGAACAATCACTGCCCCTCTGATGCCATGAACAGCGCCTACCCGACCCACAACAATCAAGGGGGTAGGCCTGTGTTCAGGTCCAGATGCACGCATTAACCAGCCTGGTTAGCGTCGTTAGCAACTTTAACGAGGTGAGCAACACGTTCAGAAAGTTGAGCGCCTTTTGCTACCCAGTATTGGATTCGTTCATTTTTCACATGAAGCTTTACGTCTTTCCCTGAAGCGATAGGGTTAAAATAGCCTACTACTTCAATTCGGCGTCCGGTGGGCGCTCTGCGTTTGTCAGCGACTACAATGTCATAAAAAGGGCGTTTTTTTGCGCCTCCGCGGGATAATCTTATTGTGACCATGCGTTTTATACATCCTCTTGAGTAATAAAGTACGAGAAAACGGCCGATTATAGTCGAATAGAGGGGGGTTGAGAAGGGCCTTTCTTCACATCTTTAGGTATTTTAATTGAACTTTGAGTTGGCGGAACAAAGAAGGGGGGAGGGAGTCAGAGAAAATAAGGATGTTCTTTTTATGTCTTTTTTTATCTTGGCATTCAAAATTAAGCACAATGAGCCAAGAAAACACGGTGCTGCAGGGTAATAATTTAACTGAATAAGAGAGGTTGTTTCGGGAGACGAGGGTCCAGCCTTTTTCTTTTGAATAAATAAGTTGTTTAATCGAAGCCGTATCATGCAATTGTGCATGTCGCCGTATGTTTCGGGTGAGGCTGTAGCCTAGGCAGCATTCCAGTATCACAATGCTCCACCATGGCCAAGGGAGTGCACCCACCAGGACGAAAGGAGCGGAATAGATAAAAAGCAACAGGAGAAGACACTGTCGAGAAGGGCGTAAATTAAAGTGCTGTGTGGTGGTAGTCACGAAGTGATTGAATGATGGCCTGAAAGGCGGGTGGTGGTGTTTGCGCACCCAAAAACCAATTGTAGATATCTGGGTCGGGTTCTTCAAGTAGGACAATGAAACTTTGTTGAAGCGAAGGTGGAAGCTGAGTGTAAGCCTGATCAACAAAAGGCAGAAGAAGCAGATCAAGTTCTAGCATGCCCCGTCTGCAGTGCCATTTGATTTTAGCTAGGGTGGGTGTGGGGAAGTCTTCTTTCATAAATGAATGCTCGTTTTGCATCAGTCCTGTGTGCTAACATAATCGGCCAATTTACGCTCTTCAGGTATGAGGTACAAGTGCTGAAGAGTGCGACAACAGTTATCGATTAAGGTTTTACTTCATGAAGGTCATTTCTCTGCTCTGTCCTACGCGTGCGCGCCCTGCTTTGTTTAAGAGAATGTGTCAGTCGATTCTTAACTCCACTTCTGAATTAAGTGCGCTTGAGTTGATTGTGTATGTTGATGACGATGATATGCAGGCAAGTGAGGTCGATCTGTGTGGTATCCCGGGCGAGAAAATAGTGGGTCCTAGCGCGCCGATGAGTATCATCAATCAAACTTGTTTAGATCATGCAAAAGGTGACATCATAATTTTAATGAATGATGATGTGGTCATGCGTACGCCTGGCTGGGATAAAATTCTGCGTGACTCAATTACTCTTTTTTCGGACGATATTTATTTGGCTTATCCTAATGATCTTTTTAAAAAAGATAAATTGGGCACCTTTCCTGTGTTGTCAAAAAAAGTTTGCGACATTTTAATAACGCCTTTCCCTGTGCCCTACACGGGCAACTTTATTGATACGCATTTATTTGATATTTTTCAGCGTCTGAAAAAACAAGGATTTGATCGCATGCGTTATCTCCCAGACGTTGTATTTGAACACATGCATTATCGTTCGGGTAAAGGTGCATTAGATGCAACTTACAAAGCGAGACGTCGTTTTGGAGGAGATGATCTGCGTTTTGTTGAATTGTCCGATCAACGACATTCCGCTGCAAAGCGGCTTGCGGAAGCGATGAGGCAAGAACCAGTGTCTACGATGCTTTCTCATCAAGAAATAATAAGAGTGGATACTTTTTGGTGTGCATTGAAACATTATTGGAGGGTGTTTGCTCGGAACAAGGATCTACCCTTGAGGTGGCGAACGTGGTTATTTACTCATTTTTTGGCGCGATATTGGGCGGGCAAATTGTTTGATTGATTTTTTATATGGAAAAGGAGAAAGAAAAAAATGGCAGAAAAATATAATATTTTAGTGACAGGTGGGGCGGGTTATATTGGTTCAACATTGGTGCCTGAATTGTTGATGCAGGGGCATCGTGTCACGGTGTTGGATAATTTTATGTATAAGCAAAATAGCTTATCGCATGTTTGTTACCATCCTCAGTTTTCTGTTATGCGAGGCGACATTCGAATTAAATCCACGATGGCTGCTGTTTTAAAAGAAGCAGATATTGTCATTCCATTGGCAGCGTTAGTGGGCGCACCTTTATGTAAGCAAGATCCCGTGACAGCAACTTCCGTTAATCGTGATGCTATTTTAATGATGTTGGATTTGCTTCAGCCTTCTCAAAAAATTTTAATGCCAACTACAAACAGTGCTTATGGAACAGGAGATAAAAATAATTTCTGTACAGAAGAGTCTCCTTTGAATCCTATTTCTCAATATGCTGAAGAAAAAGTCATTGTTGAAAAAGCATTGATGCAGCATCCCAATGCTATCAGTTTTCGTTTGGCCACCGTGTTTGGTTTGTCTCCAAGAATGAGAACCGATTTGTTGGTGAATGATTTTGTGTACCGTGCAGTACATGATGGCTATGTATTATTATTTGAAAGTCATTTTAAACGAAATTATGTGCATGTGCGTGATGTGACGCGTGCTTTTGTGCATGGTATCAATCACCATGATGTCATGAAAGGACAGATCTATAATGTGGGTTTGTCTGAGGCAAATATTTCTAAAAAAGAATTATGTGAAAAAATCAAAAATCACTTACCCCATTTTACTTATGTAGAAGCGCAAGTAGGGAAAGATCCTGATCAGCGAAATTATATTGTATCTAATGAGAAAATTGAAAAAACAGGGTTTAAAACGCATCATGGCTTGGATGAAGGTATTCAAGAGCTCATCAAAGGATTTACGATGATCAAGAACTCCAGTTATGGCAATGTTTAAGGGAAAGTGAAGGAGTGTTTTGAATGAAAATTCTGAAGGAATCAGCGCGAATAAAACCAAAAATAAGCCTGGTATTGTTAGATTGGAGTGTGAGAGAAAGTTTTCATTTCTTGCATTATTTAGGTGAACAAACGCTTCCTCGTGATCAGTTTGAGGTGATTTTTGTTGAATATTACGCAACGATTTCTTCTGAATTAAAAGTATTTGAACATCAGTTAGATAGTTGGGTGATCTTGGATATGCCTGTGTCGAGTTACTATCATAAACACTTGATGTACAACGTAGGTTTATTTTACGCGAAGGGTGACATCATTGTTATTTGTGATTCAGATGCAATGGTTAAACCTGGGTTTTTACAAACCATAGTTTCTCATTTTGAAAGCCATCCCAGCAGTGTTTTGCATTTAGATCAATTTCGAAATAATCGACGTGATTTTTATCCTTTTAATTATCCTAGTTTTGAGGAAGTGGAAGGAGAGGGTTGCATTAATTACATCAAGGGTAAAACAGAAGGATTGGTGTTGGCGGATGATCCTTTGCATCGTCGTAACTACGGTGCATGTTTTTGTGCAAAACGCGAAGATTTGATTGCTATTGGCGGAGCAGATGAACATGTTGATTTTGTAGGGTATATTTGCGGTCCCTATGATCTAACTCTTCGTTTAATTAATTTGGGTCGAGCAGAAGTGTGGCACGAGACAGAATTTCTTTATCACACGTGGCATCCAGGTCAGGCAGGGGAGAATAATTATTTAGGCCCGCATGATGGTCGACATCTTTCTACAACTTCATTAGAAATGTTGGTGACACGAGCAACAGAGCCGCATGTTAAAAATAAAGCTATTGCGGCGTTACAGCGAGGTGATGAGGCCACAGAAAAAGAGTTGATTCACTCCGAAACAGAACAGGTGACACGCCCCGAGTTTTTAACGAGTGCGGATGTCAAGGTGCATGCAGAAAATACTTATCATACTTTGGTATATAAAGGATTTTTAATCCAGAAAAAACAAGATCAGGGCTATGAAGTTTATTCTTTGCTTGAAAAAGGATTGCATTTAAAGGCGCGAAATGTATTGCCTTCTTTGGCAGAAGCAAAAAAATCGGTTGATTTTAATGTCCGCACTAAAGTGCTCACTTGTTTTTCCTTGTGTTTAACGTATCTCTACCGTATTAAAAAAGCTTTGCATAACAGAAAGCAGAAAAAGCAACGAGAGCAAGCGCAACCCATCTATCCATCCACGGAGATACCTCAAAAAATAACAAAACGTGAAATGATCAAAAAAATGTTTTACCGAGTGAAGCAGTTGCGCGCAGAAGTGTATTGGTTAAATGCTTCTACACACTCTTTAATCATGAATCTTCGACTTTTAAAAAAGAAGCCTGAATTCAACCATGCTCAATTATTGGTTCATGGACGACGTGAAGAAGTTATCATGAAGTTTTTGTTTTTTTTGCGAATTGTGCCTGCTATTAAAATAAAACGATTTGATACGTTTGATGAAATGAGGCGGATATGTGCTGCGCAAGAGGAACAGGTTTCGATTTTATTTCTGGTGAGTCGAGAGCTTTATTTTCAATTTGCGAGTGGTTTTTCGCAGAGCCTTGCTAAGTCTTTAGTCGTCCTCTAGAATCGTTCCGTTATTTTCTTCATTTTTGTGCAACTGGATAGTTTCAGGAGAGGGTATGACAGAGGGTAAAAAGGAAGTGGATGTATTGTTGATAAATCCCGGTTGTCGCACAGCGGTTTATCAAGCCTTGGGCGATGAGTTTTCTGCAATTGAAACGCCCTCTCTTGCGGGATTGTTCGCTACTTATTTGCGAAAAAAAGGATTGAGCGTCGATATCATTGATGCGCCTGCGAATAATGTGAGTCCAGAAGGGGTGGCTGAGCAAGTTTCTGCACATTATAACCCCGTTTTGATTGTGTTGGTGGTGTATGGTTTTCAGCCTTCAGCTTCAACACAAAATATGACAGCGGCGGGTGAAACGTGTTCTGCATTAAAACAAATTAATCCAAATTATAAAATTTTAATCACGGGTACGCATTGTGCGGCCTTACCCGAAAAAACGCTTCAAGAAGAAGCCGTTGATTTTGTGTGTAGCCGTGAAGGACCTGATACCATTCATTTAACTACGTTGGCCCTTAAAGCTCATTCAACTGATTTTTCTGCTATTCCCAGCTTGTGGTATAGGCAGAACGACGGTCAGATTGTTTCTACTCCCCCTGGTCCCTTAATGGAAAACCTGGATGAAGAGATGCCAGGCGCAGCCTGGGACTTGTTGCCTATGGAGAAGTACAGGGCGCATAACTGGCACTGTTTTGAGCATATTCACGAACGCCAACCCTATGCTTCGATTCATACCTCCCTGGGTTGTCCCTATAAATGTACTTTTTGTTGTATTAATGCCCCTTTTGGTAAATCCTCTTATCGCATGTGGTCACCGGAATCTGTCATCAAAGAAATCGATATTTTGGTGAATCAGTATGGCGTCAAAAATATTAAATTTGTCGATGAAATGTTTGTATTGAATAAAAATCACGTGATGGGAATTTGTGATTTGATCATCGAGCGTGGCTACAAATTAAATATTTGGGCGTATGCACGTGTGGATACTGTAAAAGATGAATTTTTAGAAAAACTGTATCAAGCGGGTTTTCGTTGGTTAGCTTTGGGGATTGAATCAGGCAGTAAACATGTGCGTGATGGCGTAGAAAAAGGACGTTTTGGTACGACGGAAATTCTGCAGGTGGTAAAGAAAATTCAAGCAGCGGGCATTAATGTTATTGGTAATTATATTTTTGGATTACCCGATGATACCTACGAGTCTATGTTAGAAACCCTGCAGTTAGCGTTAGATGCTAATTGTGAATTTGCTAATTTCTATTGTGCGATGGCTTATCCAGGTTCTAAATTGTATAACCTGGCGCTGGAGAATGGCTGGGCCCTGCCTGATACGTGGATAGGGTATTCTCAGCATGGTTATGAATGTAAACCTTTGCGTACGGAAACGTTGGCAGCAGCAGAAGTATTAAATTTTAGGGATCAAGCCTTTACCAAGTACTACACGGATCCGCGTTATTTGGCTCTAGTGAAAGAAAAATTTGGCCAGGGTGTGCATGATCACCTGGCTGCGATGACAAAGATACACTTGAAAAGAAAAATTGTAGAAGAGGCGGGGAGGTTACCGAGTATTGATGAGCTATTAGCGCTGAAACGAGCCTCTTTGCCTATTGAACTTGGAACAAATGTCGAGGTGTAGATATACCCCTAGTCCCTTCAAGTACAAGGAATATATAAGGAGAAGGATACATGATTATAAGCAGGACGCCGTTTCGAATATCCTTTGTGGGCGGGGGGACGGACTACCCTCAGTGGTTTGAACAGTACGGTGGAGCAGTCATCGCTGCCACGATCAACCACTACTGTTATATTAGTTGTCGACATTTGCCGCCTTTTTTTGATCACAAATATCGAATTGCTTATTCAGTGATTGAAAATGTGAAGCGGCTTGAGGATATTCAGCACCCGGCAGTCAGGGCAATTTTAAATTATTTAGATTGTCAGACAGGCTTAGAAATTCATCATGATGCGGATTTGCCTGCGCGTTCTGGTTTGGGTTCCAGCTCTTCTTTTACCGTGGGTTTGGTCAATGCGATTAAAGCTTTGCGTGGTCAATATAGCGATGTGGAAACATTAGCTAAGTTGGCTATTCACATTGAGCAAAATGTCATAAAAGAAGCGGTGGGTTCTCAAGATCAGATTTTGGCAGCTTATGGTGGTTTTAACCGAGTTGATTTTCTCCAAGGTGGAGGATTCAAGGTAACACCATTAATTATTTCTAATGAACGATTGGATGCATTTCAAAGACATTTGATGTTGTATTTTACGGGATTTTCTCGTTTTGCACCTGAAGTGGCGCAGTCAAAAATTGATAATTTTGGTAAAAAATATAATGAATTGATGACAATGCGTCAGATGGTCGAAGAGGCTTTGGCCATTCTGCAAAATGAGCAAACAGATTTACTGCAGTTTGGTAAATTATTAGATCGTGCATGGCAATACAAGCGTGGTTTGTCGGCAAAAGTATCGACCCCCGAAATTGATGCCATCTATGAAAAAGCTTTACGCGCGGGTGCAACAGGAGGGAAATTGTTGGGTGCGGGTGGAGGAGGCTTTATCCTGTTATTTGCAGAGCCAGAAAAGCAGGCGCAGATTCAAGTTGCTTTGAGTTCATTGATCCACGTGCCGTTTCGATTTGAAAATCAAGGTAGTCGCATCGTGTTGTATCAGCCGAATGGTTTAGCTTTGGTTTGAGATATACCTTAATTTTATGAGGAAAAAATAGTGATTAAGTATCAGTATCGGGGAAAAGGGCCTGAACATCTTTTGGCATTAGCGAGAAACCATGAGCGGGCGCAATTGTTGGCTTTGTTTTTTACTATGTTACGTATCCGCATGATTGAAGAAGCGGTAGAAAGCCGTTATCACGAAGACCAAATGAAAACGCCCATTCATTTAGCGATTGGTCAAGAAGCGGTGTCAGCAGGTTACAGTGCAGCGCTTGAACCTTCCGATTATGTGTTCTGTGGTCATCGCACTCATGCATGCTACTTAGCGAAGGGCGGTGATTTGAAAGCTATGTTTTCCGAATTTTTTTGTCGCGCGAATGGTTGTGCAGGTTCGCGAGGTGGATCGATGCATCTGCTCGACAAATCAGTTGGCATGATGGGTTCTTCTGCCATTGTTGCGGGCGCTATTCCTTTAGCCACAGGTTCTGCTTTGTCATCTTATCTTAAAGACGAAAAACGTGTAACAACCGTATTTTTAGGTGATGCAGCCGTGGAAGAAGGGGTTATGTGGGAAAGTTTGAATTTTGCTTTATTGAAAAAATTACCCATTGTTTATGTGTGTGAAAATAATTATTACTCAGTGTGTTCACCGATCGAATATCGTCAGCCGCCGGTTGAAATTTGTAAGAAAGCAGAAGGATTTGGGGCACTTAGTTTTTCAGTGGACGGTAATAATGTTTTAGAAATGTATGAAATAGCACAACGAGCTGTGGCGCATGCCAGAGAAAAGGGCCCCGTGTTTATTGAAGCCCATACCTATCGTTGGCGTGGCCATCATGGGTCGGGTGATGATAGTCACACAGGATATCGAGATGTTCAGGAGTTAGCGCTTTGGCAAAGCCAAGATCCTGTTTTGATGATGAAACAGGTTATGTATTCTCTTGGTTATCTGGATGAAGCCAGTGAAAGGGTAATGCGTGAAAAAATTGAACTCGAAATAGATGCGGCTTTCGAGCACGCTATCCACAGTGCGAATCCAGTGAAAGAAGATCTTTGCAAGTTTGTTTACAGTGAGGGCGACACACATGTTGTGGGATGAGAAGTTGGTGGAAGAAAATGCTAAAACCAAAAATCCACTGGGTGAAGGGCGCGTAATAACGTATACCCAGGCTTTGCAAGAAGCTTTGGTATTGAAGTTAAAACAAGATTCCCGTGTGTTTTTATTGGGGCAAGGTGTGGATGATCCCGGTGGGATGTTTGGTGTAACGCGTGGATTAAAAGAAATGTTTGGTGCAAAACGTGTATTTGATACGCCTGTTTCTGAAGAAGGGATGACGGGGATTTGCACAGGGGCGGCGATGACAGGGATGCGACCTGTCTACTTCCATAATCGTCCTGATTTTTTATTACTGGCTTTCAATCAACTTGTTAACCATGCAAGCAAAATTCATTACATGGATGCGGGAAAAACCAGCGTGCCTTTGGTGATTTGGTCTGCTATCGGACGTGGTTGGGGTTCAGGCCCACAACATTCTCAAGCAATTCAGGGCTTATTGTTATCCGTGCCAGGTTTGAAAATCGTGATGCCAAGTACGCCCTACGATGCAAAAGGATTATTGTTGGGGGCAATAGAAGATAATAATCCCGTTATTATTATCGAACATCGTTGGTTGATGAAACAACAAGGGGTGGTACCTGAAGGTATTTATACGATTCCTTTTGGTAAGGGAGTTTATCGTCGTCGAGGAGAACATTTGACGATCGTAGGAACCTCTCAAACATTACAATTAGCCTTAGCTGCGATTGATCAGCTGAAAGCAGAGGAAGGTATTACAGCGGACGTGATTGACTTGCGCACGGTAAAACCCTTAGATGAAGCCATTATTTTTGAATCTTTGGCGAAAACAGGCAAATTATTGGTGGTAGACACGGGATGGGCCATGGGAGGCGTGTGTGCTGAAGTAGGATGTTTGGTGGCTGAAAAAGCCTTTCATTTATTGAAAGCACCTATTAGACGTATTGGGTTACCCGATGCGCCTTCACCTGCAGGCTACACACTGGAACAATTCTACTATCCAACAGACGTAACGATTGCACAAACAATTAAAGAAATGGTGAGAGGAAAATGAAATGACTTATGAATTAGCAAGTAGCACCTGGGGACAAGAAGAATTAGCCGCTATTCAGCGTGTGGTAGACTCAGGTCGTTTCACCATGGGGGAAAATGTTAGAAATTTAGAGGCTGCTTTTGCTGAAAAGTTTGGTTGTCGATACGCCGTGATGGTGAGTTCGGGTTCGGCAGCTAATTTGCTGGCGACAGCGGTATTGGCTTATAAAAAAGAAAATCCATTAAAGCCAGGCGATGAAGTGATTGTGCCTGCTATTTCTTGGGCAACCACTTATTATCCTTTGCAGCAATATGGATTAAAACTGCGATTTGTTGACGTGGACTTGAATACTTTAAATATGGATGTGTCTCAATTAGAAAAAGCATTAACACCCAAAACACGGATGGTGATGGCGGTGAGTATTTTAGGTAATCCTTGTGCTTTGGATACGATGAGAGCTTTTTGTGATAAGCACAATTTATATTTATTTGAAGATAATTGCGAATCGATGGGTGCTATGTTAAATGGAAAACAATGTGGCACGTTTGGTGACGTAGGCACATACAGCTTCTTTTTCTCACATCATATTTCTACGATGGAGGGAGGGATGTTTGTTACGGAAAATGAAGAACTGTATCACTTGGCCCGTTCGATGCGCGCTCATGGTTGGACGCGTGATGTGCCAGAAGGTTCAACTATTTTTGAGAAAAAAGAGGATGATTTTTTTGAAGCTTATCGCTTTATTTTACCCGGTTACAACTTGCGTCCTTTAGAATTAAGTGGTGCGGTGGGGATTGAACAGCTAAAAAAACTGGATCGTTTTATTGATATTCGTCGTGAAAATGCACGTTACTTTAAATCTTTATTTGCGGGTGATGAGCGCTTTATTACACAAGCTGAAAATGGGGAAAGTTCTTGGTTTGCCTTTACGCTTATTTTAAATCCTGCTTGCTCTATTGATCGTGCAAGTGTTATGGAAGCCATGAAGCGCGCCAATATTAATTATCGAATTATTACGGGTGGTAATTTTCTACGACATGATGTGATTAAATATTTTAATTATGATTGTGTGGGGGAAATCAAAAACGCGAATATCGCACATGATCAAGGATTTTTTGTGGGCAACCATCCTTATGATATTCGTGATCAAATCAAGCATTTTCATGCGACGCTGACTTCAGCTGTAACCCAACAGGAAAAAGAAAATGTTTGTGTTTAGTACGGTATTTTTAACGGTTTTAATTTGTATCCTCACCATCATCGTATTGAAATTTTCTTTATTTGTTGTTGACCAAGAAACAGTGGCGGTGGTGGAGCGTTTAGGAAAATTTAACCGCGCTGCCACAGCGGGGTTAAATTTTAGGCTTCCTTTTTTGGAATGGGTGAGTGGTTGGTTAAGTCTGCGTATTCAGCAGATAGATATTACGATTGAAACAAAAACAAAAGACAATGTATTTGTGAAAGTGGAAGTGTCCGTGCAGTATCACGTGGTAGCAGAAAAAATTTATGATGCCTTCTATCGCTTAACGGATCCTAAAAAACAAATTGAATCGTTTGTGTTTGATGTGATTCGTGCTGAAGTACCCAAATTAATTTTAGATGATGTGTTTGAGAAAAAAGACAGTATTGCGATTGCTGTCAAAAATGAGTTGGCAGAGCTGATGTCAAATTTTGGGTATGCCTTAGTTAAGGCGTTGGTCACCAATATTGAACCAGATGAAAAAGTAAAAGCGGCGATGAATGAAATTAATGAACAACAGCGTTTACGTATGGCGGCACAAGAAAAAGGAGAAGCAGAAAAAATACTGATTGTAAAAAACGCTGAAGCGGAAGCAGAAGGCATGCGATTGCAAGGGCTGGGGGTGGCCAATCAACGTAAAGCGATTATTGATGGTTTGAAACAATCTATCCGTGAATTTCAGGCAGAAATGTCTGAAGTCAGTCCCTCAGAAATCATGAATTTGGTGATGATGGTGCAGTATTACGATACCTTGAAAGATATAGGTAGTCGCGATAAAAGCAACACTATTTTTATGCCACATTCACCCAGTAGTGTCAGTGATATTGCAAAACAACTCTTGTGTAAATCGGTAGTCGAGTAGGGGCTGTCCAGTTCGTTCAGTCGATCATCAAAGCGAAGCAATCCAGAATTACGAAAAAACGGCGAGCAGTTCAGTTGTTTTGCCACGTTTTTCGCCGTGACAACTGATGTTGCGTTGTATCTCAAAAGTTTCAATGCTGGCTTCCTTATAAATCGACAAAGTAAAGTCAGTCTGATGATTTGAGATGATCACGGGGATGCCTTTGTTTGCTAACTGTTGAGCCAGAGAAGCAAGCGTGATGTGTTGATCCTGGCTAAAACCTTCCTGACTATAGCAGGTAAAATGGGCGGTTTTGCTCAGGGGTACATAGGGTGGATCACAATAAACGACATCGCCAAGTTGAGCGGTTTCCATAATTTCGACAAAATGAGCCATCTTAAATAAAGCTTTTTGGGCTTGTTGATGAAAAAACAACATTTCTTGTTCTGGAAAGTAGGGCTGTTGATATTTTCCAAAGGGGGTATTGAATTTGTTTTTGCTGTTGTAACGACATAAACCATTGAAACAGTGTCGGTTAAGGTAAACAAATAACGCCGATTTAAGTCGAGTATCTTGTGTAGTGTTAAACAATTCACGAAAGAGGTAGAAAGCATCTTTTTTATTATTTTCAGGGGTAAAAAAACATTTGCAGTAATCGATAAAGGGTCGCCCCTCTGTTTTTAGAGCATGGTACAGGTTGATTAAGTCAGTGTTGCGGTCGTTTAGTAAGTAATGTTCATAGTTTGTGTTGAGGAAAAGTGCGCCTGAGCCGACAAAGGGTTCAATTAAACGACGAGCCTGTGGGAAACGACATTTAATCTGTTCTGCTTGGCGATATTTATTGCCCGCCCACTTCAAGAAAGGTTTCATGATTTTAAAAATAACTCCAGGTGCGTGAAGTATATCACAAGTGGCAAGGGGCATATGTCCAGACATCATGAATGATATTCCAGGGATCGGAGCGGTGTGGAGTCCAGTTTAATTGTGTTCGGGCGAGTGTGCTATCGGCAACGAGGAATCTTGGGTCGCCTGTGCGTCGTGCGCTATATTGAATGTCTATTTTTGTGTGGGTGACAATTTCTGCCGTCTTGATGATATCTAGAACAGAAGAACCTCGGTGAGTACCTAAATTAAAAGTAAGAGAACGGGGATGCGTTTCTTGTAGGAGAAACTCTAATGCAAGTAGGTGTGCGTCGCAGAGATCCATGACATGAATATAATCCCTGATGCAAGTGCCATCTTGGGTATCATAATCATTGCCAAATACGGCGACCGGTTTTTTATGTTTAATGGCATTTAAAATAATGGGGATGAGGTGTGTGGCATGTTGTTGTGTGTGGAAGGTGGGATGGGCACCAGCCACATTAAAATAACGTAAACAGATGGCTTGTATTGTCTGTGCTCGATTTAAATCTTGCAATATCTGCTCCAGCATCCATTTGCTGTGTCCATAAGGACTGACTGGAGAAGCTGGACAATTTTCAGTGAAGGGTGTGTTTGTATTGGGTTCGCCATACACTGAAGCGGAAGAAGAAAATAAGATTTTTTTTATACCTAAATGTTGCAGGGCCATCAAAAGTTGAAGTGTGCGGCCCACATTATTTTGGTAATACATTAAGGGGTGTTGGACAGACTCCCCTGTTTGGATCGAGGCAGCCAAGTGGATAACGGCAGGAAAGGGATAATCATGATAAATTTTTTGAATGAGTGTCTGATCACCCATATCCCCCTCAAAAAATTTAGCATGAGCTGGGACAGATACTTTTTGGCCAGAAGATAAATTATCTAATACAAGTGGCAGATATCCCGCTTGTTGTAATACCTGCGTTAAGTGTGAACCGATATAACCTGCGCCACCTGTGATTAAAATAGGCGTGATGGGCTGGACGTCCATTTTGTTTGATTCCGTTCAAGTTGTTTTAAGGAGCTCCTGCTCTTGGGCGTTATTTTTTTATGCTGATGCTGAAGGGGATGACGTCACCCACGGTGTAAGTGGGGCCGTGTAAGCCAGGTTCATAGCGTCCAGGATCATCGTTGGAATAAACGAGAATTTGCACGCTGATACCAGATAAAGGGTAATGAGACATGAGATCAGTGCCTATCTCTTGAGCAATGAGTTCCCAGTAAACATCTGCGGGCAATTTTTCAGAGGGCTCAAGGTAATGAAGGGCTTTTTCTCGGAGATCGCGGTAGTCGGGATATTGACTGATGGCCAGATCATCTTTGAGTGCGTATCGAATATTTAAATCTAAGGTTTGTCCCGATTGTCGTTGCGTGTGATATTCCTTTACCTGGAATTGAAAGTTATTTTTGCTGGCAAAGGCGAGGGAAGTGGTGGTCAATAAGACGCTAATAAGTAAGCCGTAAATAATTTTTCGCATGATAATGGGAGCATGAAGGGATTCCATGGTCACTTATTGTGCCATTATGATCAAAAAAAGACAATAAAATTTAGGCTGTTTTTATTTCAGTCACAGGCTGGATAAAAGAGATGGGGACTTGGACAGGATCATCAAAGACCACATATTCCCAAGCAGATTGATCAGCCAGGAGTGCGCGCAATAATTTATTGTTGAGTGTGTGTCCTGATTTATAGCCGTGAAAAGCACCGATGATGTTAGAGCCAAGCAAGTAAAGATCGCCAATCGCATCGAGGATTTTATGTTTTACAAATTCATCTTCGTAGCGCAAACCTTCTTCATTTAAAATGCGAAAATCATCGACGACAACGGCATTGTCTAAGCTTGCACCCACGGCAAGATTTAACTGTCTCAATTTTTCATAATCAGAGAGAAAGCCAAAGGTGCGTGCACGACTGACCTCTTTTACATAAGAGCTGGATGAAAAATCTAAGCTGGTTGATTGAGAGCGGCTTTTGAAGACAGGGTGTTCAAAGGCAATGGTAAAGCTAACTTTAAAGCCAGAAAAAGGTTCAAAAGAAACATATTTATCGCCATCTTTGATGGTGACTTTATTCTTGATACGAATATAACGCTTTAGCGCTTTTTGTTCTTCTATGCCAGCGGATTGCAGTAAAAAGACGAAAGGACTGGCGCTGCCATCCATAATAGGAATTTCAGCGGCAGAAATATCCACATACGCATTGTCGATGCCCAGGCCTGCCATTGCAGAAAGCAGATGTTCAACCGTGGAAATGCGTACATCGCCTTTGCCCAAGCAGGTTGATAGCGTGGTATCAACCACATTTTCAGGTATAGCCTTAATTTCAATGGCAGGATTCAAATCTGTGCGTCGGAAGACAAGGCCGGTATTGGGCGCAGCTGGGCGCAAAGTGAGCACGGCTTTTTCACCCGAGTGCAACGTAATGCCCGTGGCTTTAATGGTTCGTTTAAGTGTTCGTTGTCTGATCATTAAACTTCTTCCTGACGGCGTAAAAAGGTGGGTATATCAAGATAATCCACGTCATGGTTTGTTTCTGGCGTGGCCACCGGTGTTGATGTTCGGGGTGCGGCCTGAGTTAATTTATGTTTTCGCATAAAAGCAGGTTGCTCTAATTGTTGATAACTGCTGCGGTTATCGATTGCTGTGTCATCGCGTACTTTGACTGCCGAAGGAACTGTTTGTTCACCCGGGGCTTGGCTCAGACCTGTTGCCACAATGGTGACTCGCATTTCATCGCTGATTTCAGGGTCGATGACGGTACCCACCACCACCGTAGCAGATTCGGAGGTAACAAAGCCTTTAATGGTGTCGCCCACTGCCTCGAATTCACCAATAGACATATCTAATCCGGCTGTAATATTGACAAGTACACCGCGTGCGCCCGCGAGGTTGACATCCTCTAGCAGGGGACTAGCAATAGCAGCTTCAGCGGCGGCTTTTGCCCTGTTTTCACCCGAGGCAACACCTGTGCCCATCATGGCAATACCCATCTCAGACATGACGGTACGTACGTCAGCAAAGTCCACATTAATGAGGCCAGGACGCGTAATAAGGTCAGCAATACCTTGTACGGCACCCAATAAAACATTGTTGGCTGCTTTAAAAGCGTTCAATAGAGTAATATTTTTTCCTAAAACACTCAATAGTTTATTGTTAGGAATGGTGATCAGGGAGTCGACGTATTGGGCCAGGGTGCGAATCCCTTCCTCGGCAACGAGCATACGTTTCTTGCCTTCGAAGATGAAGGGTCGGGTGACTACTGCCACGGTTAAGATATTCATTTGTTTGGCAATTTCGGCAATAACAGGTGCGGCACCTGTGCCTGTGCCTCCGCCCATTCCTGCCGTAATGAAGACCATGTCTGCGCCATGAAGGATTTCTTGAATACGTTCACGGTCAGCTAAGGCGGCTTGCTTGCCTACTTCGGGGTTAGCACCTGCACCCAAACCTTTGGTAATTTCTTCACCTAGCTGGAGGATGACGTCGGCATTAGAGCGTTTGAGCACTTGTGCATCTGTATTGGCGCAGACGGTTTTGACGCGTATACCTTCACTGATCATATGTTCTAGGGCATTACCGCCACCACCACCGACCCCGATTACTTTTATAACTGCATTCTGACTGAGTTCATCCTTTCTTTCGGCCATGGTCGTTCTCCTCAAAAGTTGCCTTTAAACCAGTCACGCATACGGCTCCAAGCATTTTTTTCTCCTGAGCGGGTGACGGGTTGATAGTGTTGCTGGCTGCCCATTAAAAGTAGGCCTGCGCTGGTCGCATAGACCGGATTATTAATGACATCATTTAACCCTGCAATGTACTGTGGGGTCCCCAAGCGCACAGGAACTTTGAGGATACGATCCGCCAGCTCGAGTAAGCCATTGATTTTGGTGGCGCCACCAGTGATAACAATACCTGCAGGAATATGATTTTCATAGCCACTTCGATGAATTTCGTTGTGAATCAGGGTAAGTAGCTCTTCGTAACGGGATTCAATCACTTCTGCGAGCATTTTACGAGGGATACGTCGTCGTGGTCTATCACCTAAGCTGGGAATTTCAATACTGTCACTTTCATCAATCAGGCTGGCTAAGGCACAGCCCTGTTTTAATTTTAACTCTTCTGCGTATTGGCTGGGTGTCTGTAATGCAATGGCGATGTCACTGGTGACTTGATCGCCCGCAATAGGGATAACCGCGGTGTGGCGAATGGCGCCATGTGTAAAAATAGCAATGTCAGTGGTGCCGCCACCGATATCAATCAGACAAACGCCTGATTCTTTTTCATCTTCGTTGAGCACGGCATGACTGGAGGCAAGGGGTTCGAGAATGATGCCTGCGATCTCTAGGCCGCAGCGTTGCACACACTTGATGATATTTTGTGCGGCGCTAACGGCGCCCGTGACCATGTGTACCTTAGCCTCTAGACGTACACCAGACATGCCAATGGGCTCTTTAATACCGGGTTGGTTATCGATGATAAATTCTTGCGGCAAAATATGGAGGATTTTTTGATCGGTAGAAATGGGGACGGCGCTGGCTGCTTCTAACACACGTGTGACATCACCGGAGTCAACTTCTTGTTCGCGAATGGCCACAATACCATGAGAGTTGAGGCTGCGAATATGCCCCCCCGCAATACCGGTAAAGGCAGAATGAATTTGACAACCTGCCATGAGTTCGGCTTCTTCCACAGCGTGTTGGATGGCATTGACTGTCGCGTCTATGTTGACGACAACGCCGCGCTTTAAACCTTTAGAAGGGTGTGAACCAATGCCAATGACTTCGATTTGGTTGTTGGAGTCCAATTCACCCACGAGGGTAACAATTTTGGAGGTACCCACATCCAATCCCACAATTAAATTTTTGCCGAGCTTTTTCTTAGCCATGTCCTCTCCTAATTTATTTTGTTGTATCTAACAGCCATTCCGTGGTCGTATCGTAAATCAATATAGTCAATCGGGGTCTGTGTTTGTAAAAGTGTTGCATACACATGAGTGAAACGTCGTAATTTTTCTTCAGCCCCATCTTCTCCTACTACTAAGCGTAGACCATTATTTAATTTTAATGACCACGTTTGTGCTGAGGTGAGTTCGAGTTGTGTGATACTCAACTGCGAAGGGCCCAGCGCCTTACTAAAGCGAAAGTAAGTTTGCCAAACTCGGTGTTGCTCTCCTGTCGGTCCACGTAAATGAGGCAGCGCCGTTGTTAATTTATTTTTAGAAGCGTTAAACAGGTGACCTTCATTGTTTAAGAGTGCACTGTCATTCCAAATGGCAATAGGCTGTTGTTCCTTGAGTTGGATATGCAGGCGATTGGGCCATTCTCTGGAAATTGAAACAGACTGTAACCATGGAAATTGCAATAAACGTTCGCGCAATCCCACTAAATCCACCGTGAAAAAGTTGCTCCTTGTGAAAGGGTCAATGGTACGTTGCAAGACCTTGGGATCCAGGTGTGGATAGTCTCCCTCTAGCGTGACCACTTTGATGGGTAATAAGTGGGGGTCATGCAATTTCAACCAAACTGCAAAAAAAGAAAAACAGATGAGAAATAAGAAAAAAAACTTAAGCCAACCGCGACGCTGTTGTTTTCGGCGATTTTGCTTGTCAACGAGGCGTACGGCTTGCGTGCGTTTTTTTTTTCGTTTTTTCATGTTTTTCGCACAAATGAAAATGATGCCCGATCATAGTGAATTTTAGGTGAAAATACCAGTGTGATTATGTCGAGCTTACGTTCAAGAATGCCTGTTTTTTAGGCAGGAATTTCAAAGGAAGTGACGTTTTCTTGGATCTCTTGATGGCGTTCGAGGGCAAGTTGAATGAGGGTATCAATGAGTGCGGCATAAGATAGGCCGGTTTGTTCCCACATTTTTGGATACATACTGACCCGTGTGAAGCCAGGCAGTGTGTTTATTTCTGAAACAAAAACATCAGATGTTTTTGCGTTAATAAGAAAATCAATACGCGCCAAACCTTCACAACCAATGACACAAAAAGCAGTTTTTGCCATGTTACCTATTTGTTCGACAAGTGCTGTAGGTAAATTTGCTGGGATTTGCAATTGACTTTCTTCAAGGTATTTTGCGGTGTAATCATAGAATTCACGGCAAGAAATAATTTCGCCTGGCACGGAAACACGTGGTTCGGCATTACCCAATACGGAAATTTCAATGTCTCTTGCATGCGGTACAGCGGCTTCGATGATTATTTTTCGATCATATTTTGCAGCCAAATTCATCGCAGCAGGTAGCGTGGCCGCCGATTTTACTTTGCTGATGCCTACACTGGAGCCTAGATTGGCGGGTTTAACAAAAACGGGGTAGTTGAGATTGGTCTCGATATTTTTTTGTACGCCAATGGGATCGCGTTGCCATTGTTTACGTGTGGTCCATTGAAAATCGGTGATAGGTAAACCCGCTTGTTTAAAGACGGTTTTCATTAAAACCTTATCCATCCCTAGCGCCGATCCTAGAACGCCTGCGCCAACATACGGTAGGTTGGCTAATTCCAGTAAGCCTTGAATGCAACCATCTTCGCCGTAGGTGCCGTGAATGAGCGGAAAAATAACATCGAGCTGATGGGTGTCATGGGCACATTGGATAGAAGTGCCTGAAACAGGAAGTAAAGCTTGATGAGAAGGGTCGGGCAACAAAGAAACAAGCGCGTGAGTTTGATTTAATGAATGTAAATTCTCAGGTGAAGTGAGTAACCATTCGCCTCGTTTACTGATCCCAATGGGGATCACCTCATATTTGTTGGGATCCATGGCTGCAATGACTTCTTTGGCGGAGAGTAAAGAAATTTCGTGTTCACCTGAGCGGCCGCCAAATATAACGCCGATGCGTAATTTTTTCATGTTGAGGTGTCCTTGTGGCAGTGAGTGTGGCGAACGAAGCGAGGATTATACGCGAGTTTCATTGGGTATGACTACCTCAGGAATAAGCGAAATACCGTATTTTTCTTTTACTTTATCTTGAATTAAGTGGATGAGTTGAGTGATGTCTGTCGCGGTGGCGTGTCCATGGTTGATGATGAAGTTGGCGTGTTTTTCTGACACCCCTGCATCATTAATGCGATAACCTTTTAAGCCACATCCTTCGATGAGTTTTGCTGCATGTGTGTGTGGTGGGTTGCGAAAAACAGAGCCACAATTAGGAAGGTGGGTGGGTTGTGTGGCTTTACGGTGCGCGAGCAGTGATTTGATCTTTTCTAAACTTTCAGCGGTGTTGCCAGGAGAGAAACGAAAATCAGCGGATAAAAACCATTCTTCATGCGGTGAATCAATGTGGCGATAGTGTATGTTGAATTCATCAGGGGTGCGTGTGTGAATGATGCCTTGTCGGTTGATGGTTTCAACGGCGATGACATGATCCCACGTTTCCGCGCCATGGCAGCCCGCATTCATTTTAAGTGCGCCGCCGAGGGTGCCTGGAATGCCTGCTAAAAATTCCCCGCCTGTCAGCTGTTGTTTGGCGCTGAAGCGTGCGAAAGTGCCGCAGCTGACACCGGCTTCGGCGTGCAAAGTGGTGTCATCTATTTTTTCTAAATGGGTGAGGCAGCCTTGCAGGAAAATAACGGTTCCTGGAAAACCTGTATCGGGTACCAGTAAGTTACTGCCCAGACCTATCCAAAGTAGGGGTTCGGTAGGGGCTAAGGTGTGTAAAAATTCAATGAGATCGGCGCGATCAGCAGGTTGATAGAGTTGTTTGGCAGGGCCGCCCACACGAAAAGAAGTATAACCGGCTAATTCAACGTGGGGTAATCGCGTGCCCCTTAGCATGGTAGCACGCGAGGAAGTGAAGCAGCGATAGCGCCGATGTTGCCTGCGCCTTGCATCAACAAAATATCATTTTCTCTTAAAACGCTGCGTAAGGTACTCAGGAGTTGTGCTTTGTCTTCAACAAAAATAGGATGGGTGTGTTTGCGATGTTGAATGGCATGACAGAGTGAACGACTGTCTGCGCCAGGAATCAAAGATTCTCCCGCCGAATAAACTTCCAGTAGCAGTAATTGATCCACGTCGGAGAGTACTTGAGCAAAATCATCAAATAAGTCGCGTGTGCGTGTGTAACGATGAGGTTGGTAGGTCATCACGATGCGGCGTGAAGGCCAAGCATGACGAATGGCTTGTAGCGTAGCCGCTACTTCGCGAGGGTGATGGCCGTAGTCATCAATCAGCAGTGCTGTCTTGCCTGGCGAAAATTCTATTTCACCGTAACGCTGAAGGCGTCGACCGACGCCGCTAAATTGTTTGAGTGAGCGTAATATAGCCTCGTCTGTGACGCCTACTTCGGTGGCGATGGCAATTGCCGCCAATGCATTGAGGACATTATGTTGGCCTGGTAGGTTGAGTTGTACTTTTAGTGCCGCCGCATGGGGTCTTTCAACAGTAAAGTGAGTGGAAAAGCCTTGAAATTCGATGTTTTTTGCTCGTATGTCAGCCCGTTCATCACAACCGTAGGTGAGCAGGGGGCGAGAGACGTGAGGCAAGATGCTTCTGATGACGGGATCGTCGTAACACAGAACCGCTAAACCATAGAAAGGGAGTAAGTGTAAGAAATCAAGAAAAGTAGATTTGAGTTTTTCAAAATCGCCGCCATAGGTATTCATGTGATCAGCGTCGATATTGGTGACGATGGCCATAAGTGGATGAAGGTATAAAAAAGATGCGTCGCTTTCATCGGCTTCGGCGACCAGATAAGGACTGGCGCCCAGGCGTGCATTGCTGCCCGTGCTATTTAAAAGACCCCCGATCACAAAGGTGGGATCGAAGCCGCCTTCTGCGAGCAAGCTGGTGGTTAAACTGGTAGTGGTGGTTTTTCCATGTGTGCCAGCAACGGCAATACCCTGACGAAAGCGCATGAGTTCACCCAACATTTGAGCGCGGGGTACGACGGGGATGCGTGCTTGGTTGGCCGCTACAATTTCGGGGTTTTCAAGAGGAACAGCGCTAGAGCGCACCACAACATCCACTTCTTGGATGTGTTCAGCGCGGTGAGAAAGATAAATTTGGATGCCTAGGGTTTGCAGGCGGCGAGTCATGGTGTTTTCTTGGTTATCAGAACCAGAAACAAGGTAGCCCTGGTTGTGTAATACTTCAGCAATTCCGCCCATGCCTGCGCCGCCTATGCCCACGAAGTGGATTTTTTTTATTCGACGCATGGAGGGGGCGTAGGGATGCAGGGTAATGCTCATGAAGCTCTCTCCGGAGAAAAATGGGAGGATGATATAATGATTAATATTGAAAGTGAAGGTTGGGGTGGGGATATAAAATATCAATTTTGTTGACATTTGTTGATATCTTGCTAGATTTAACACAGATTTTCATCGATCTTACCGATAATATTAAATTATGATTAAAATTGCTGTTATGCACGGCCCTAATTTGAATTTACTGGGAACGCGTGAGCCTGCACTTTATGGTGCCCAAACTTTGGATGATATAAATGGGAGTTTGGCACAGCGTGCGGTGCAAAAAGGGGTTGATATTGATTTTTTTCAGAGCAATGCTGAGGTAGAACTGATTCATTATTTGCATGCTCAGCCTGAGCGAGGCACACATTTTCTGATTTTTAATCCTGCTGCATTTACCCATACAAGTGTGGCTTTACGGGATGCTTTGTTGGCCATTCAGTTACCTTTTATTGAGGTGCATCTTTCCAATATCTATAAGCGGGAAGCATTTCGACAACATTCTTATTTTCGGGATATTGCAGTAGGGGTCATCAGTGGCTTGGGGGCGGTAGGCTATGATTTAGCATTACAGGCCGCATTTCATTACTTAGAGGTATGATGCATGGATATTCGTAAAGTTAAAAAATTAATTGAGTTATTGGATGAAACAGGGGTAGCAGAAATTGAAATTAAAGAAGGCGAAGAGTCGGTGCGCATTAGTCGTCATGGAATGGTGCCAACGGCAGCAAGTTACACCAATTTAAGTGTGCCGCCACCTGCGCCTGTTGTGGCACCTAAACCTGCGGAAGTTGTTATGCCGGATGTACCTAAGCACACAGTCAATTCGCCCATGGTGGGGACCATGTATCTTGCGCCTTCGCCTGACGCAGCGCCTTTTGTGACAGTGGGGAAAAAAGTAAAGGTGGGGGATGTGTTGTGTATCATTGAAGCGATGAAAATGTTAAACCAAATTGAGTCAGATAAAGAGGGTACTGTGGTGGCGCGTTTGGTAGAGAATGGTCAGCCTGTTGAATTTAATCAACCCTTATTTGTGATCGAATAATTATGTTAGACAAAATAGTCATTGCTAATCGTGGTGAAATTGCACTGCGGATATTAAGAGCCTGTCGTAAATTAGGCATTAAGACAGTGGCAGTTCATTCAACAGCCGATCGTGATTTGATGCATGTGCGTTTGGCAGATGAATCGGTGTGTATTGGTAAACCGCTGGCAGCCGAAAGTTATTTAAATATTCCTGCGATTATCAGTGCGGCTGAAATCACTGATGCGGTAGCGATCCACCCTGGTTACGGTTTTTTAGCGGAAAATGCTGATTTTGCGGAACGTGTGGAAAGCAGCGGTTTTATTTTTATTGGTCCTTCTGCAGAAACAATTCGTTTGATGGGGGATAAGGTGTCAGCCATCAAAGCAATGAAACAAGCAGGTGTACCTACCGTGCCCGGTTCAGATGGGCCGTTGGGCGATGATCCTAAAGAAACAATTCGATTAGCTAGGCAGTTAGGTTACCCCGTTATCATTAAAGCAGCAGGCGGAGGAGGAGGTCGTGGTATGCGTGTGGTGCACACGGAGGCTGCATTAGTGAATGCAGTATCAGTGACACGCAGTGAAAGTTTGGCTGCTTTTAATAATGCCACGGTGTATATGGAAAAATTTTTAGAACATCCTCGTCATATTGAGGTGCAAGTATTAGGTGATGGACAAGGGCGGGCGGTTTATTTGGGTGAACGTGATTGTTCGATACAACGTCGTCATCAAAAAATTATAGAAGAAGCACCTGCGGTGGGGATCAGTGAAGAGCAGCGTTGTGAAATAGGCGAGCTGTGTGTCAAAGCATGCGAAAACATGAAATACCGAGGTGCAGGAACATTTGAGTTTTTGTATGAAGAGGGGATGTTTTATTTTATCGAAATGAATACGCGTATTCAGGTTGAACACCCTGTGACAGAGTGGGTGACAGGCATGGACTTAGTTGAAGAACAGTTATTAATTGCATCAGGTCAGTCGTTGCGTTACAAACAAGAAGATATTCATATTCGTGGGCACGCTATTGAATGCCGCATTAATGCTGAAGACCCTTATACTTTTGTGCCTTGCCCAGGGCAAATTACCCTATATCATGCGCCAGGTGGGCCGGGTGTACGCGTGGATTCACATATTTACACGGGGTATAACGTGCCGCCTTATTATGATTCATTGATTGCTAAAATTATCACGTATGGTGAAGATCGTGCGAGTGCTATTGCGCGCATGAGGCAAGCTTTGGATGAATTGGTGATTGAAAAAATTAAAACAAATGCGCCCTTGCATCAAAAACTCATGCGAGAAGATGATGTATTGAAAGGGGGCGTGGATATTCACTATTTAGAGAAAAAATTAGAGATATAATAAAAATAAAGATGATGGAAGGTCACGCAGTTGTTCAGTATGTTAATCAAATTTTAAGTGATGCGGTGGCGCAGGGTGCGTCAGATATTCATTTTGAACCGCATGAATCTTCGTGCCGTATTCGTTATCGTCAAGATGGGGTATTGCGTCAAGTGGCGTCGCCTGCTTTGACGAAGATGCCCTACATTATTTCTCGTATTAAAGTGCTGGCTAATTTAGATATTTCAGAGCGACGTATTCCGCAAGATGGACGATTTAAATTTGTGGTGTCCAAGGACAGCAGTGTGGATTTTCGCGTGAGCACCTGCCCACTTTTATACGGTGAAAAACTTGTGATCCGTGTGTTAAGCACGGTGAGTGCTTTACCCAAGTTGGAAGAATTGGGGATGTTGGCTGAGCAGCGGCAATTATTTTTTCAGGCATTATCTTCTTTGCAAGGTTTGATTTTAGTGTGTGGCGCAACAGGTAGCGGTAAGACGGTGACTTTATACACGGCGCTTCGTCAATTAAACTCAAGCGAAAAAAATATTTCCTCAGTAGAAGATCCGGTTGAAATCCCTTTGTCAGGCATTAATCAAGTGGCTGTAAATTCAAAAACAGGTTTGGATTTTTCAACTATTTTGCGCGCCTTGTTGCGACAAGATCCGGATGTCATGATGGTGGGTGAAATTCGTGATGCAGAAACAGCTGAAATAGCGGTAAAAGCCGCGCAAACAGGTCATTTGGTTTTATCAACATTGCATACTAACAGTGCACAAGAAGCGGTGTTGCGTTTAGCAAATATGGGTGTTGCACCTTTTAATATTATGAGTAGTTTGGTGTTGGTGATAGCGCAACGTTTGGTGAGAAAATTATGTGTTCACTGCAAACAGTATGTGGAATATCCGCGTTCCATATTGCTGGAGGCGGGATTTTTGCCTCATGAAATAGATTATTTAAAATTGTATCGTGCGTCAGAGTGTGAGTATTGTTATCGGGGTTATAAAGGGCGTGTGGGTGTGTTTCAAGTAATGCCCATTTCAGAAAACATGAGACAACTGATGTTGTTGGGTGCGGATATTGTTGCCCTGACAAACAGGGCACAAGAAGAAAAAATAATGAGTGTATATGAAGCGGGTTTGGAAAAAGTGCGCGAAGGTATCACTAGTTTGGAAGAGCTTTATGGGTTGGGATGAGATGAAGAAGCGGTGGCTTGAGTGTTGTCGTAAGATCGTTTTGTGCCTCTTTTTTGAGAGAAAAACACATGGTTATGGTGGCGCTGAGTAGGAGGAAATGTATCGCCATCATGAACTCGCTTTGCTTTGCTTGAATTAGCCCCGCTTTGTGCCTGCTGCTCCTGATATTTTGCCTCTTCTTGTTTTTGGATGGCTTCTCCTAGAAGTAACATTATTTTTTCTCGATTTTTTGTGATT
>JACREE010000071.1 GCA_016218405.1 Gammaproteobacteria bacterium | reverse complement strand
TATAATTCTTCCAGTTGCAAATCCTTTGGTTTTTACTCACTCGGCCTCCTACCTGGCGGTTTGAAAGCCGAAATTGTACTTAAACCTTAGGTTTGCAACTACTTTTATCTATCCACGCAACAATGCCTTGCGAGGACGGCGCCTAGCCGGACGAAGCAATCTGGGGCACACTAGCCATCTGAGCTGTCTTTCTTCCTTCTCGCAGCGACAATATTAATAGATTCCACGAAAAGTGAAAAGCTTATTGCGAAATAAACATAGCTACGATTAATGTGGACATGGAAGGCATCCGCCACCAACACTGTTCCAACCAACAATAAAAATGCCAATGCTAACATTTCGATGGTGGGATTAGCCTTTATAAAACGGTTCAAAGATTCGCTGGCCCAGATCATCAGAATAACCGCAATGACGATCGCCAAAGCCATCACGATAAAATGTTGGGCCATCCCAACCGCCGTGATCACGCTGTCTAGCGAAAAGATAATATCAAGAAACATGATTTTCAAAAGAACACGCCACATAGTGGGGGGCACAGCTCTCACTTTTTTCTTGATTTTTTCTGTGTGATATCCCACTCGCTGATGAATTTCAGAGGTCCCTTCAAAAACAAGGTATATGCCTCCTACCAACAACAAAATATCGCGCCCAGAAAAAGATTTTTCATAGATTGTGAGTAAAGGCGTCGTCAATTCAATGGCCCACTTCATCCCCGCTAATAACAACAGGCGCGTGATCAGCGCCAAAGCCAGGCCCAATTTACGCGCCAATTTTTGTTTTTTAGTAGGCAAACGATTACTGACAATAGCAATAAAAACTAAATTATCCACCCCCAAAACAATTTCCAATATCGTCAGGGTCAACAAACTCATCCACGTATCAAATGTCAACCAAATATGCGGATCAAATATATCCATACCTTTCCCCTTTATCGCGTTACGCTCACCACACCTGGCAAATGTTGAATTTTATCTACTATTCTCGATAAGGTGCTCACGCCATTAACTAGAATAGTCAAAGAAACATAAGCCAGGTTAGCGTTGACACGCGTCTGCAGCGCTGTTAACGCAATTTTTTCCAAAGCTAATGTCGTTGTGATGTCTCGCAGCAAACCATGTCTGTCGTGAGCAATCACATACAGCTCCACCGGGTAATTTTCTTTAGAGTCTTCCCCCCACTTCACTTCCATGAGACGTCGCTGTTCTTCTTCCGTACCGTGTTCTAGTACACGCAGAATATTCGCGCAATCACGTCGATGGATAGCCACCCCACGCATTTTCGTGATAAATCCCACAATATCGTCGCCAGGCACAGGCTTACAGCATTTTGCTGTGTAGGTAAGTAAATTATCCACACCATGAATGTGCACCCCCGTTGAACCTGTTGAAGGGAACGATTTTTCTATTTTGCTCAGAACAGGTAAAACCACTTCTTCGGGTTCAGGTTTTTGCAACAATTGTGTAATTTGAGAAAGACGAAGATCCCCCGCACCTAACGCTGCAAACAATTCTTGTCTCGACTTGAAATGAAGTTGGTGTGCAATGGCATCCATATTTACACTGTGCAATCCCAAGTGTTTCAATTCTTTTTCTAAGATCACACTTCCTTCTTCAACATGACGATCGAAGTCTAACAATTTAAACCAGTGATGTACTTTCGCACGTGCGCGCGGCGTTTTAATGTAAGCTAATTGCGGACTTAACCAATCGCGGCTGGGGTTGCTTTCTTTCGATGTCAGAATTTCAACGCGCTCACCCGTGTTTAACACGTGCGTCAGCGGCACAATGACACCGTTTATCTTCGCGCCACGACAACGGTGCCCTACTTCACTGTGAATGTGATAAGCCAAATCAACCGGGGTGGCGCCTGTAGGCAAATCCACAATGTCACCCTTAGGCGTAAACACATAGATACGATCATTAAATATTTTTTTCTGTTCTTCTTCGGGTAAATTTTCTGTTTCAACCAACTCTCTTTGCCAAGCTAATACTTGACGCAACCATGCAATTTTTTGTTCATAACCCCCTCGCGTAATCGCCCCTTCTTTATACATCCAATGTGCTGCCACACCTAATTCTGACACCGCATGCATATCGTGTGTGCGAATTTGAACTTCTATGTTTTTTCCTTCAAGGCCTATCACGGCTGTGTGCAAAGAACGATAGCCATTGGGTTTAGGGTGGGAAATATAATCATCAAATTCACCGGGGATAGGGATCCACAAGGTGTGTACTGCACTTAACACAGCGTAACAATCTTCAACTGTATTCACCAATACACGCACGGCGCTCACATCATAAATATGTTCGTAATCCACAGACTTACGCTTCATCTTTCGATGAATACTGTAAATATGTTTAGCTCGACCTGTAATTTGAACAGGGCCTATGGCTTGATCTGACAAAGTTTTTTGTAAAATAGAAATGATTTCTTGAATATAACGTTCACGATCCATGCGACGCGCATGCAGCAATTTCGCTAATTTTTTATAGGTTTTTGGCTCAAGATATCGAAAAGAAAGATCCTCTAATTCCCATTTAAGCTGACCCAAACCCAAACGATTGGCCAAGGGGGCATAAATATCCATCACTTCGCGCGCAATTTTTTGTTGCTCTATGTCACTTAACACTTCTGCGTAACGCAATAAAGATAAACGTTCCGCCAATTTTACAAACACACCACGCACATCTTGCACCATGGCCAACAACATTTTACGCATGTTTTCGATATGGATGGCATGTTGTTTATGCCACAGGCTGACTCCCTCCATCTGCATCACAGCCGTCAGCAAATGGGTCACACCGCGCCCCAATTGTTCTGACACATCTTCCAAATTTAAACCTGCTGTCTGCACCGTACAATACAGCAATGCTGCTACCAATGTTTCTGTGTCTAAATTTAATTCGGATAATACTTCTGCCATGATCAAACCTTGCTGAAGACAGGTTTTTCCTATCGCAGCAGGCTGATCACCCCCCGTGGCTTGAGCAAGCTGAATGGCATAACGCAAAAAACGCACATCATGAGGAGCACGTTTTTCGGCAATATGCGCTAACCATTTCTCAACATCTACCGTCCCATCGGCATTATAATGTTCGGGTTGTCTGATTCTGACCATGGATTAATCAAAAAAATAAAGAGAATAAGAGAATAGCAGAGTATACCTCTTTCATACCTGAAAATACCGGTTTCTCGGTCACCTTCAATTTGATTTTTTAAGATCATTTTTGAAAAACGGCAATAGACTCCACATGGCTCGTGTGAGGAAACATGTCCATCACACCCGCATGAGTCAGTTGATAACCTTGATGCTGTACAAGATGTGCCGCGTCTCGCGCTAAGGTCGCTGGATTACAGGATACATACACAATACGTTCAGCGGTAAATGAAATTTGCTGAATCAATTCTATGGCACCTGTACGGGGCGGGTCCAACAACACTTTATCGTAATGACCAAACCAAGGCTCGTGGGATAAAGCTCCCATCAAATTAGCCGTGTAAAAAGAGGCATGATGAATAGCATTTCTTTCTGCGTTCATGCAGGCACGTTCTACCATCACCTTTGCTCCCTCCACTCCCACGACCTGTGAGGCAGTACGCGCAATAGGCAAAGTGAAGTTCCCGAGACCACAGAAAAAATCTATCACACGATCACTTGATTTTAATTCCAATAAATGCACAGCTAGCGCAACCAACTGACGATTAATGGCCGGATTTACTTGCGTAAAATCCATAGGATGAAAAAATAAAGTTAAATCAAATTCAGGAAGACGATAAAACAAATAATCTTCTTCATCACTTGCTTCATTTTTCAATAAAAAAACACTTTCAGTGCCTGCAGACTGCAAATAAATTTTTATATTTTTTTCTTTCGAAAAAATTAACAATTTTTGAATATCTTCTTCTGGCAAAGGCTCAAGATGACGCACCACTAGCGCAATCATTTCATCCCCAATGGCCACTTCTAATTGAGGGATAGCACGATATTTTTTTAGTCCCCACAACAGACTGCGTAATGATTCAATTTCTTTCCCTATCGCAGGATGTAACACATCACAGGAATTTAAATCTGCAAGATAACGACCCTGTTTTTCTCGAAACCCAATTAACAATTTTTGTTTTTTTTCTACGTATTTCACACCCAGCCGCGCTTTATGACGATAACCCCACTCAGGGCCCAACAAAGGAGGGAGCACATATTGAGGATTCACTTTTCCTATGTGATTCAAACTATCCAGCAACACTTTTTGTTTATTTTGTATTTGCAAAGCATGTGAAAAATGCTGCTGACTGCACCCACCACAGACACCATAATGAGGACATCTCGGCTGTACACGTTCAGAAGAAGCCTCTAAGATCTTCTCCACGCGCCCTTCATCAAAATGGCGGTGTTTTTTCGTATAAATAAATTCGACTTTTTCATTTGGCAAAGCGCCTTCAATGAAAACAGTTTTATTATCTAAATGCGCAATACCGCGCCCTTCATGACTTAAGGCTGTGATTTCAACGATTGGATTTGACATAAGCAGGCACACTCTATTTTTAAGAGCGAACCCTAACAAAAGCTGTTTATTTAAGCAAGTGTTCCAAAAATTCGATTAAATGTGGTTTGCCAGACTCGCGTAAATGTTCTTTTAACACCTCCACTTCCATTTCATATTGTGTTTGACTTAATTTTCCCCGCATAAGTTCAAATCGCAAAAACACAAGATAGGTATTTAACACATCGGTTTCACAATAATTTCGAATTTTTTCAATGTCTCCCTTTAGAAAGGACTCCCATACTTTACCGCCGCTCATACCCATCTTTCCTGGGAACCCCAACAACACCGCGATATCATCCAAAGGGGCACACGCACGCGATTGGTAAGATGAGAGGATATCCATAATATCCATGTGACGATAATGATATCGATTTAAATAATTATTAAATTTAAAACTATTATCATGTTCGCCCATTTCCCAATAACGCCCTGCAGATACGCCATTTACCATGGCACGATAATGCAATACGGGCAAATCAAATCCATTGCCATTCCAAGACACCAGTGTGGGTGTCAATTTTTCTAAACCTGAAAAAAAACGCTCAATCAATTCCGCTTCACTGCTTTGCGGCTCACCCAAAGACCATACTTTAAATTGATCGCGCGTGCGTAATACACCTGAAATACAGACTACACGCTGCAAATGCAAACGAATGAAATCTGAAGTGCCTTGCGTTTCTTGGCGACGAATGGCTTGCATGGCCAACACCACTTCTTCATCAGAAAGATCATGCAAATCATATAACTTACGTCCACCCACCACATCAGGCACCGTTTCAATATCGAAGACAAATACGTTCATATACTTCCCATCAAACAGACTTGAATAAGGCACTATACCTCTCTTACCTGAAGATACGAAGAGCCTTTTACAATAATGATGGAAGAACGATAACTAAGAAAAACGGTGTCTAAAATCAGAAATTCTCTCAGCAGAAATTTCTTTTTCTGCTTTTTCCAGCAGTGTTATCAGGATTAATTGCTCATAATTTGACTTTAACAAACCTATTCGCAAACTGGGGTTTTTCTCCTGTACTGCCCTTTTGCGACAGTAATCTTCATACGCTTGTTTGATTGAACCTATTTTCTGATCACACATACTCGATTGTTTTTCTTCACGCGATAGCTTATCTAAAAGCAAACTTACTCGATTATCAATACTGGTCACGCGTATACCTCGAGCCATGCTCCATCATCCTAAAATCATTCTGGTCATTACAAATGTAGTGCATTTTCAAAAAACTTCCGCCAAAATAATGCCCTTATTGATAATAACGAATTTTCTCACATGCACGCTGGTCAATGTATTGCAGGCCCTCATGGTCAAATAGAAATTTGCGTAGAAAACCCCGGCTTTTCTACCTGCGCCATTATTTGTCACCCCCACCCACTCTACGGTGGCAGCATGACCAATAAAGTGGTCACTACCACCGCCAAAGCTTTGCATACACTGGGGATCACCACGGTCCGTTTTAATTTTCGCGGTGTCGGTAAAAGTGAAGGGCAGTATGATGAAGGTCGCGGTGAATGTCAGGATCTCATGCATCTTTTAGGATGGGTAAAAAATACGTACTCTCCTGACGCTATTTGGTTGGCTGGTTTTTCATTTGGTGCCTACATTGCCTTTCAAGGGAGCCTGTCATGGCCCTGCCAACAATTAATTACCCTCGCTCCCGCTATTTCACATTGTAATTTTTCGCACAACTCACTTCCCCGCTGTCCTTGGCTACTGATTCAAGGCGATGAAGATGAGGTGGTAGACCCAAAAGAAGTCTATCGTTGGGTAGAATCACTGAGTACACCTCCCGATCTTATCCGTCTACCTCAGGCTGGCCACTTTTTTCATGGAAAACTGTTGGAGTTGAAAGAGGCAATTATTCACTACTTTACGCATCGACAAGTTCACAAGCTCAACAGAATAGATATAATCCCCCCACCATAAACTTCTTGCTCCTGGATAAACTCATGTCTTTTGAACATACTCTTCAACTTATCAAAGAAAAAATGGCGGGTTTCACCCCTGAAATTGGCTTAATCCTAGGATCTGGCCTGGGTATGCTAGGGGAACATATTGAGAATAAAATTGAATTATCTTATCAAAACCTACCTGGTTTTCCTGTTAGCACCGTATCCGGCCACTCAGGCAAATTAATATTGGGACACTTTGCTGGAAAACCGGTCGCCTGTTTACAAGGGCGGGTCCATTCATACGAAGGGGTGTCTCCTCAAGGTGTGAAAACACTCATCCGCACACTGAAACATCTTGGCTGTCACACGCTGGTCATCACCAATACCTCCGGTTCACTCCGCCCCGAAGTGGGCCCAGGTTCGCTGTGTCTCATCACGGATCACATTAACTTTCAACCTGGCAATCCCTTGGTGGGCCCCAATGAAGATGAGTTTGGTCCGCGCTTTTTTCCTCTGGATAATGCCTACGATCTTGCCTTGCGTGAACAACTTAAAAAAACTGCCACACGCTTACAGTTACCCTTAGCTGAGGGGGTTTACTTCGGTACCTTAGGTCCTTGCTTTGAAACGCCCGCTGAAATTCGCGCCTTCCGCATTTTGGGCGGAGACCTCGTCGGCATGTCGACGGTGCCTGAAGTATTAGTCGCACGACACTGTGGTTTGCGTGTGGCAGCTATAGCCGCCATCACCAACTTGGCAGCCGGTTTAAGCACAGAAGCCATCACCCATGAAAACACCTTATATTATGGACAAAAAGCTTCAGCAAACATGTTGAAATTGGTGCATGGATTTATAGAAGATTTGACATGACGGACCACTTGGCTGAACGTCTCATTCCTTACATTGATTACACAAACCTGGATGAGCAAGCCACGACCACAGACATCGAAACACTTTGCAGACAGGCCACCACGCCAAAAGGCAACGTGGCAGCCGTCTGCGTGTTTCCACGTTATGTTGCACAATGCCACACCCTCTTGAGCCATACGGGTATTTTGATTGCGACCGTTGTCAATTTTCCCCAAGGAACGGATACGCTCGACAGGAGTTGTCATTTAATAGAAAAAGTGCTGCTGGCAGGCGCAAATGAAATCGATTTAGTGATGCCATACTCACTATTTTTAGCGGGTAAAATAAAAACGGTAGAAGATTATCTTGTCACTTGTGAAAAACACGTCCATCCACAAGCACGGCTTAAAATCATTCTTGAAACAGGCGAATTAAAAACACCCCTTCTCATTCAAACAGCCAGCCAACTGGCCATTCAGTGTGGCGCAGATTTTCTTAAAACCTCAACAGGAAAAGTGCCGATAGGCGCCACGCTAGAAGCCGCCAGCATCCTACTTCATACGATTCAAGCTTCTGGTGCACCCGTGGGGTTTAAAGCGTCTGGGGGCATACGAACGCCGACCCAGGCCCACCAATATTTCCACCTTGCCTCTCAATATCTCCCGACTCCGTTAACGGCAAAACAATTTCGCCTTGGCGCGAGCCAACTTCTGAGGGCTTTACTGACGGCAAACTCCCCATAGCAATCTGCGATGATACCCTCCTCTGAGAGTTTTCTTTCCTTGCGCCTAACCGTCTTAGCGATGCGATAGAGGATTGAGCAGGCTCACCCCCCCCACTAAGAGCGGGATACTGTGCATCCAAGTCCAGTTTGCTTTTTTTAAATTTATCTGCAATTACGCGACAACAATGCTTTATCCATTGCGCAAAACGATGAAATAACTCGATTATTTTTTCACGCAGCGTCTTCTTTTTTTTCGTCGACACTTCTTCTTGCGTTTTAACAACGTCTGGCTTACCACGCGAGACCTCATCATCATCCCCCGGGAGAGGAGGAGACGGCGCTCTCCTCGAAAGAGGCGTGGGCAAAGCCATTCCAGCAGAAGAAGTCACTTGATGACACGCCGTAATGACTGCCTGCAAACGACGATCCGCCTCTTCTGCCGCCTCTCTTATAAGCGCAATATGGTTTGTCTCATTAAATAATGCGCGGAGCTCATTAAACCCATCCGCAAGTGCTCTTCCCTGTTCACGTTCTTCATTTGGAAGCGTTTCTTTGCCCGCCAAAGTCCGATATTTCGTTTCCCAATCTAATAATACCTTTACTATTTCCTCCAGTTTTTCCTCTCCCTCTTTCGCTTTATCCGATTTTTTCGATAAAAGTGGGTAGATAGACCTGTTGAATGTATCGGTATTGTGCATATAAAATTCTGTATATAACTCCTCTACCTCCTGCTGAAATACCCTTATTTGACAAACATCATCACGCAGGCTCTGCATTTTTTCTTCAAAACGACCTGTTTCTTCACTCACCCACTTTACATACGTCGCTGCCTCTACCTTTTGGATAAAAGACTCATACATCTTGTAATCTCTACCCTTCAACGTATCCAGTGCTTTTTGTTTTTCTTTTATTTCGTTTCCTAACGGAAGGTTCAACGCATGTTCTGCAGCGTATGTTCTCAAATATAAATAATAAGCCCGAATTGTCTGGGTTATTTTTTTAGAAATCACATCGTAGGCAGTCTGAGCCTGGTTTACGGCCTGCGGACAGGCAGCTTGCTCATGATGTCGTTCTACGAGTTCTTCAAGTTTGGACGGTAATGGGGGCATAACACACTCTTTGGTAATTTTTCGTCAATGTCACTGCAGTGACACAGGAGAATAAACAAAAAATATTAAAAAAACATTAGGGGCTGTTTACAATTCGCTAGGCTGAGACATAAACCCTTGATTTTCGAGCACCGCAACGGAGCATACGTGGGTGGGTATGTGAGTAGCGGAGCACAGTAAATCAAGGGTGTATGGCCAGCATAGTTAGAATTGTAAACAGACCCTAGTATATTTTTGACTCACCCCTGCTAAGGAGGTTCGCATCTTCAAACAAGCCAGGTATACTACCCGGATAATCGATAGAAAAGGAGATCCACGTGTCCACCATTAGCCCCCAAACCGCCCTCGTTTACATCATGGTTGTTGCTGCCATTGCTGACCATAAGCTAAAAAAAGCAGAGTTACGCATTATCACGGACATAGTGAAAATTTTGCCTATATTCCGCGGTTTTAGTAATGAAAATTTCAAAATAGACTTTGATAATTGCATCTCTATCTTGGAGCAAGATGAAGGCATCGAAACTGTCTTAGCCCTCGTTTCAGAAGCACTCCCCCCCAAACTTAAACACACTGCTTATGCATTAGCATGCGAAGTCATTGCGGTTGATCGTGCGGCAGAATTGGTTGAACTCGAGTGGCTGGCCTTGCTGCGTAATCATTTAAAAATTGAAGCCCTCAACGCCTCTGCCATCGAAATGGCCATCAAGGCACGCTACGCAGACCATCCTGCTGCGCACACGGCTTGATTTCATACATCATTATTAAGCGAGCTGACTCAACACATCCTGAATAAGCCGATCAATGACTTTTTTGGGATCTTGGCTGAATTTTTTCGTTATTCGATTCGCTACAATGGCGCTCAGTGAACAGCATTCATGACCCAACACACGACCTAAGCCATACATCGCTGCTGTTTCCATTTCAAAATTTGTAAACCGTTGATCACGAAACTTAAATCCACTCAACTTTTCTGCCAATCCCAACACCGTACCTGGTGCACGCAAAAAACGGCCTTGTGGCGCATAAAATCCTGCGCAGGTAGCCGTTATCCCCATCTCAAATTTATCTTTAAATAAATCACGCAAAACAGCTGAACCTTCTGAGACATAGGGAATGGCGGGCAATTCATGATGGAAGGCATAACGCACTGTGCGCAGTAAATCTTGTTCATCTTGAGAAACGGGCAACTGATAGAAGGGCAACAATCCATCCAACCCTACGGCATAACGCGTCATGATGCTGCTATCTAACGGAATATCCGCTTGCAACCCCCCCGCTGTACCAATACGAATTATTTTTAGTGGGGTTAACTCTTTTTTGATTGTTCGCGAGGTAAAATCAATATTAAATAAAGCATCCATTTCATTGAAGACAATATCAATATTATCTGTGCTGATCCCGGTGGAAAGAACAGAAATACGTTTGTTATTAAGATAGCCTGTGTGCGTAATAAATTCTCGCTTCTGTTTTTTTAGTTCGATTGAATCAAAATAGCAGGATACCTGCGCCACACGATCTGGATCACCCACGCTGATAATCGTCGTCGCCAGATCACCTGGCAATAAATTAAGGTGATAAATGCTGCCATCTTCATTAAGTATTAAATCCGTTTCGGAAATTTGAGTCATAACCCATCCAATTTTATAAAACACCCATCGTACAACATGGCGCATTACTTCGCATCTTCAAACGAATATACCCATCGTACCTCAAGATGCGAAGTGATCGCGTTGAGCTGCCTTCCAGATCGTCACGATCTGAAGGAGAAAAAACCGGAGCATGTGCACTACCTGTGAGGATTTTTTCGACTGAAGATCGTGGCGAGATGGGAGGCAGAACAGCGCGAGGGTTCGCATCTTGAGGTACGATGGGTATAGTATAATCTACGTCCTATTCCCCCCCCTCACCTTGAAAGGATCTCATGGCTAAACTCTATTTTTATTACTCCGCGATGAATGCGGGCAAGAGCACCACCCTGCTTCAATCTAGCTACAATTATCAAGAACGCGGGATGAATACCTTGCTTTTCACCCCTTCACTCGATAATCGTTTCCACGAAGGCACCATCCATTCACGCATTGGATTGAAAGCGGATGCTATTTCCTTTGACAATGAATCAAATTTGTACGATTATGTGAAGCAATTTTTGGACCAACCTGGGCAAGCCCTCCATTGCGTTCTCATTGATGAAGCGCAGTTTTTAAATAAAGCACAAGTGTTCGAATTGGCAGAGGTGGCTGATGCCCTCTCCATTCCTGTGCTGGCTTATGGATTGCGCTCTGATTTTCGAGGGGAACCCTTTGAAGGCAGCCAATATCTTTTAGCCTGGGCGGATGAACTTATTGAAATAAAGACGGTTTGTCACTGTGGCAAAAAAGCCACGATGAACGTTCGTATTGGGGAAGATCAACAACCCGTCACAACAGGGAATCAAATTGAAATCGGTGGAAATGATAAGTACATTTCCGTTTGCCGCAAACACTTTAAAAGGATGACACACCACCATGAGCGCTGAACAGCCCTGCCGTCCCTCCTCTTCATGCCTCACCTTCTCTAAAATTCAACCCTGGCTTGTCTGTTTATCCGCCGCCTTATTCTTTTTTTATGAATTCATTCAAATGAGTTTATTCAATTCGATTAGTAACGAATTGATGCAAGACTTCCACATTAATGCCACCCAACTGGGCAATCTGTCTGCCACTTATTTCTATGCAGACGTTCTCTTCCTTTTACCTGCCGGCATCATCCTGGATCGTTTACGCGTCAAAACCGTGATCCTCATTTCTATGCTAGTTTGTATCGCGGGTACGCTGCTCTTCGCTATTTCAAACTCCGCTTTAATTGCTGGCATTTGTCATTTCATGACAGGCATAGGTAACGCCTTTTGTTTTTTAAGCTGCATCATGCTCGCCTCACGCTGGTTTCCTCCTCAACGCATGGCTATCGCCATAGGAAGCATGATCACACTTGGCATGTTGGGCGGTGTCGTGGCTCAAACACCTTTTATTCACCTTGTCGCACTCATTGGATGGCGACATGCTGTGATGATCAATGCGGGCATGGGGATGGCTATTTTTATACTCATTTTATGCGTCGTAAAAGATTTTCCCCCTCACCACGATCATGCTGCTGCAAAAAAGAAAAAATTGCACCACGATACAGCGAGCTCTCCCTTTTTACTCGCTACACGTAATCCCCAAAATTGGTTAGCTGGCTTATATACCTGCCTTCTCAATCTACCCATTTTTTTATTGGGCCAACTATGGGGCAATATGTATCTCACGCAAGTCCATCACCTCACACACACACAAGCTGCCAGTGTTGCCATGATGATTTTCTTTGGCACCATGATTGGCTCACCCTTAATTGGTTGGATATCTGATGCCCTGCAACGACGACGATTACCTATGCTGGTATGCGCCATTTTATCTCTGGGCCTCATTCTACTTATCATGTTCACACAACCTGGCTTCATCGCCCTCTTCTTTTTATTTTTATTGTTGGGCATTCTCACCAGCGCACAAGTCATCAGCTACCCTCTCATCACTGAAAGCAATCCTCCACACATTACGGGCACTGCCACTGGGCTCGCGTCCGTTTTAATCATGGGCGGAGGTGCCGTATTTCAACCTTTATTCGGTTGGTTCATGGATTTACATTGGAATCATACCGTCATTCAAGATATACCGATGTACACCCCCAGTAATTACTTGCTGGCCATGAGCATTTTACCCGTTGCCTTTTTGTTAGGATTAATCACCACCCTTTTCTTAAAAGAAACCCACTGCCGTTCTGTCTGAAGAGAGCACCATGCCTGATACGTCTAACACTTCAAATTTAAAACCTTGGCTTGTCTGTTTCACCGCTGCTTTATTTTTCTTTTATGAATTTATTCAAATGAATATGTTCAATGTGTTGTCTGCTGATCTGTTGCGTGCCTTCAATATGACAGCTGAACAACTGGGCACACTTTCAGCTTATTGTTTTTATGCAACCATTCTTTTTTTGTTGCCCGCCGGACAATTGCTTGATCGTTACTCCACCCGAAAAATTATTTTGATTGCACTGGGTATTTGTGTCACGGGTACAGCCTGTCTTGCGCTGAGCTACTCTTTTTTTCTAGCTCATGTTTTTCGCTTTATGACAGGTATTGGCAGCGCCTTTTGCTTTTTAAGTTCCGTTCGTTTAGCTAGCCGCTGGTTTCACCCCAAACGTCTTGCGCTCGTATTAGGATTAATTGTAACCATGGCTATGTTGGGTGGAATGGTGGCACAAGCCCCGCTCTCGTTACTCAACCACTATTTAGGATGGCGCCACACCGTACTCGCTATTGCAGGTTTGGGCTTCTTTATTTTGATATTAATTTTTTGCTTCGTTCAAGATTATCCTGCACACACCCAACAAGAAGGCCACACTCATCGCACCCAACTACAAGCCATGGGATACTGGCGCACCTTATTGACTTCTTATTTAAATTGGCAAAACTGGATGGGTGGCCTTTACACCGGATTACTCAATCTACCCATCGTCATCCTGGGCTCGCTCTGGGGTGGGTTGTACTTACAACAGGTTTACCATTTTTCATCTGAGAAAGCCGCTTCTATCACCTCTTTACTTTTTCTAGGTTTGATCGTGGGTTGTCCTCTTGCAGGCTGGATTTCCGATCACATGGGTTACCGTCGACGCCCTATGCTCATCGGTGGTTTCTTGTCACTCATCCTTATTTTAGGTTTGTTGTACCTTCCTCTGAGTACCTTGCAACTCTATTGTGCTTTCTTTTTATTGGGCTTATTCACCAGCGCACAAGTGATCAGCTACCCCACCATCGCAGAAAGCAATCCATCCGCCTTAACTGCTACCGCAGTTAGCGTGATTTCCATCTCAACACAAATTGGTTATGCTATTTTTCAACCGCTCTTTGGTAAAGTGCTCGATGTATTTTGGGATGGCAACAAAATTAATGGCGTACCCTTTTATTCTACCTACAGTTATCATCTCGCCATGATGATGTTGCCTGCCTCTTTTGTGGTCGCACTTGTCGCTGCGTTTTTCATTAAAGAAACGTATTGTAAAAAAATCCAGTAAAGGTGACACACATGGAACACGCACAGAAAGGACTTTCGACAAACCGCGCCTTCATTTTATTACTTGACTCATTTGGCATAGGCGCCAGCCTAGATGCGGCTTCATTTGGTGATGAAGGCGCCAACACTTTTGGACACATCGCACAAGCCTGCGCTGAGGGTCACGCCGATCAAGCAGGGTTGCGTGCGGGCCCTCTTTATCTCCCACACCTTAATGAACTCGGGCTAGGGTTAGCCGGGTTGGCCAGTTGCGGCCAAGTTATTCCCGGCTTTATTCATCCCCACACACTCAAAGGCGCCTATGGTTATGGCGTTGAAACCAGCCATGGCAAAGACACCCCCAGCGGGCATTGGGAAATAGCCGGACTCCCTGTACGTTATGATTGGGGATATTTTCCTAATTCAGAACCTTGTTTCCCTGACACATTAATCACTCAATTGATTGCACAAGCTCATTTGCCAGGCGTTTTGGGTAATAAACATGCCTCAGGTACTGTCATCATTGATGAACTGGGTGAAGCGCATTTGCGTACTCAGAAACCCATCGTCTATACCTCCGCGGATAGCGTATTCCAAATTGCGGCACATGAAGATGCTTTCGGTTTAGAGCGTCTCTACGAAGTTTGTCGTATTGCACGTAAGTTGGTGGACTCTTACCAAATTGGCCGCGTCATTGCACGCCCTTTTAAAGGTGAGCCCGGGCACTTCTTTCGCACAGGTAATCGAAAAGATCTCGCGACCCCGCCTCATGCGCCCACTTTATTAGACAAATTAGTTGAAGCCCATCATGCTGTGATCGCGGTAGGTAAGGTTGCTGATATTTTTGCACACCGCGGTATTTCCACGATCATCAAAGCAGATGGGAATGATGCTCTTTTCGACGCAACACTCAAAGCAATGGATACAGCACCCGAAGGAAGCCTGACTTTCACCAACTTCGTGGATTTTGATTCTTCCTATGGTCACCGTCGAAATGTAGCAGGCTATGCACACGCCTTAGAAAAATTTGATGCTCAACTGCCTCAGTTCATTAAAAAAATGCACCCAGGTGATCTCGCCATCATCACCGCTGATCACGGCTGCGATCCGACTTGGCCAGGCAGCGATCACACACGCGAACACATTCCTATTTTGGCCTTCGGACCTTCCGTGTCGCCACGCTTTATCGGCAGACGCGATACTTTTGCAGATATCGGCCAAACCCTCGCCGCACATCTAGGTATTGATGCACTCGACCACGGTGTCGCGTTTTAATGTTTATGCTTTTTCTCAAAAGGAAAAATCATGCCATCTGTGTAACGTTTTAAATCAACCAAGGCATGCTGACTCCTTAAGTCTTCCCACAAGCTATACGCCTCCAGCGGAGACAGGGCTGATTTATCCTCTTTAAGCTCACGCGTTGTTTGTAAAACCTCCATCATGGCCACAAATTTTTCGCACAATACCTCATAAAAAGCGGCCAAACGAGGAGAATGATCGGATAAAGTGCAATAAGCCGCTTGCCCTAATTTCACAAAATATGAAATATTCACACGGCGACGCTCTGCACGCCCAGGAAATAATCCTGAATACAACAAACACTTATCACCCACATCCCGCAATTTATCTTCTCGTGCATGGCTTAAATCATGCGCGCTTTCCAAAAACTCTAATCCCAACACGCTGGCTGCCATTTCAGGCCTACCCACAAACCGCATCAGCAAAAAAACCAAATAACTTTCTGTATCCACGCCCAAATTAACTTCACAGGCCCGCTCTGCTTCTAAAATCAATGATTGCCATTGTGCTACCGAGGTTGGTTCGACGACTAAACTCATGACTCACCCCCTTAATTTTTACGCTTCTTAATTTAAGTGTAGGACATTTTTTTAAAACTTTATTTGAGTTTAGAAGATGCCATTTTTATGTTAAATTAGCCGATATTATTTTTTGGCACATCGCTTTGCTCAGAGAGAATCCAGTATGAAAAAATACACAACCTCGTTGGTATTAGGCGTTTCTTTACTCAGTTCCACACTCACCTACGCCGCAGAATCACTGGGCACCATCGCCCCTACACCTACCTTACCCAACAGCACGCTGCCTCTCCTCCCTGTGACGAGTCCACACCCCCTCATCATTCCTAATCCACCCCAATTGGAAGGGAAAGGGTGGATATTGTTGGATGCCAACAGTGGAAAAGTGTTAGCCACACAAAATGCAGAAGCACGTTTAGCGCCCGCCAGCCTGACTAAGATGATGACGGCTTACATTATTTCTTCTGCCCTCAAACAAGGTCGCCTTCACCTAGAAGACAAGGTTTACATCAGTGAAAAAGCATGGCGTACAGGTGGCTCAAAAATGTTTGTCAAAGTGGGAGATTACGTTTCAGTACGCGATTTACTGCAAGGCATCATCGTGGATTCGGGTAATGATGCCTGCATTGCCATGGCAGAACATTTGGCGGGGAGCGAAGATGCCTTCGTGGAACTCATGAATCAGCAAGCTAAATTACTGGGCATGAATAACACACATTTCATCGATAGCACAGGCATGCCCAACTCGGCTCACTACACCTGCGCACGCGATATGGCGACCCTGGCGCGCGCCATCATTTTTAATTTCCCGGATGATTACAAAACATATTCACAAAAATGGTTTGTCTTTAACAACATCAAACAACCTAATCGCAACCGTTTATTGTGGCGAGATAATTCCGTCGATGGCATTAAAACAGGCCACACCGATGATGCAGGCTTTTGCCTAGCCAGCTCAGCTCAACGAAATAACATGCGTTTAATTGCCATTGTCATGGGTGAACCTTCTGATAAAGCACGCGCAGATGACAGTCAAAAATTACTAAACTACGGCTTTCGTTTTTTTGAAACCAAGCCTTTATTCATGGCTTACGCACCCGTACAAGAAATACGCGTTTGGTTAGGCAAAGATAAACTATTGCCCGTTGGCGTCGCACAAAATGTTTATATTACTGTCCCTGCCGGCCAATTCCGCAACATACAAACCACGATACAAACCGCTGATAACTTGAAAGCACCCGTTCAAAAAAACCAAGTGGTGGGTAATATTCAAGTCACCTTGAATAACCAAGTTATTTTGTCGCAACCTGCGCTCGCGCTAAAAGAAGATCCTAAAGCTAATGCATTCACACGCATGCGTGATCATACTCACCTGGCGCTACAAAAATTATTCCACAAAAAACAGCGCACGGAAGGGTAAGTCCATGGCGATCGACACACATTTTACATTTCCCTGTTATTATCCGTTAAAAATTATCGGACAAGCACACACTTTAGAATCTGCTGCACTGCCTATCTTACATAAACACATTCCTGATCTGGGCGAGGGTGCAATTACACTCAAACCCAGCAGTGACAATAAATACCTTTCACTCACGGTTAATCTCCACGCACAAAGCAAAGAACAGCTCGACGCACTTTATCAAGAGCTCAGTTCACACAAAGACATTATCATGGTGTTATGACATCGACGATCGTAGTACGTAAACTAGGTATGCAATCCTACCTGCCCACGCTAGAGGCGATGCAACACTTCACGCAAACCCGCGATGCCACCACACCCGATGAATTATGGTTGCTTGAACACCCTGCTATTTACACACTGGGGCAAGCCGGAAAAGAAGAACATCTACTTAATCGCAATGCCATCCCCGTTTTAAAAGTAGACAGAGGTGGGCAAGTGACTTATCACGGACCCGGGCAATTAGTTGCATATACGCTCATTGATTTAACACGAAAAAAGATGTCAGTTCATCGACTGGTACATCTATTGGAAAACACCGTAATAAATGTGCTACACCACTACGGCATTGAGGGAGAAAGAAAACTCAAGGCCCCTGGCGTGTATATCCAAGGCAAAAAAATTTGTTCAGTGGGGTTGCGCATTCGCAGAGGCTGCTCGTATCACGGCCTTGCCTTTAACGTTAACAATGACCTTAGCCCCTTTGAAGACATCAACCCCTGTGGTTACCCAGGCCTGACCATGACACGCCTTTCAGACTTCATCGGCCCATGCACACCTGATGAAGTACACGCTCTTTTCATTGAGACATTTTCTCAAGCGGTTTCTTGAACGAGACAATTAGGGGCTGTTACCAATTCTATGCGAATTGGTAACAGCCCCTACAATTAACCATGACTATCCAACAACACCGCACGGCACTCTGCCACTTCCACTGAATCCACTGTTTCCATGCTAGTCAAATAAACATCGCCATATTTTTTATAATAAGGTGTAATTTCTAAGAAATTGTTAACATGAGACAATACAACTTGTGGATGTAAAGCGACAGGACCATAGTCAACACCACTGAGTATGACACGTGGCGCATGATGGGCAGGCGTTTCCGAAGTTATCAATAATAAATCAGGGTTAGCGAGGTTGTTGTTCTTCAGAAGGCAAATTACTTTGTAAGCAACATCCGCTTGAAAATTAGTGACTCTCAATCTGAGCTGCTGCTGAGGCTCAAGCGGGCCTGGCCCACCAATCCATATAGAACCTGCCGCTGCTATGGCTTGCTGTCCTAGTGCCCACAGACCCACCGCCATTACCACTCTTAAGATAGCTTTCATTATCCTTTCCTCCTTGAAAAAACAACCATAAACATCTGCAACGCTTGAACGAGACTATGGAGGGTAACGTATTTTCTTGAAGGTGGTCAACTCACATATTCGCATCTTGGGTAGCAAGAGGTATAATCGCCAAACACAGTCTTCTCTTTAAGTCCCCCATGACCCCAAAAGAATCTAAACAACGTGGCGCCGAAAAATTTGCCAAAATTCCCATCAAGGTTGTCCCCGCCTCAACTCACTTACGCAAACCCGATTGGATACGCATTCGCATGTCGGCTTCACCTGCGGTCGATAATTTAAAAAAAATATTACGAGAAAATAAATTGCACACCGTCTGCGAGGAAGCTTCTTGCCCAAATTTAAGTGAATGTTTCAGCAAAGGCACAGCCACCTTCATGATCATGGGGGATAAGTGCACAAGGCGTTGTGCTTTCTGCGACGTTGCTCATGGCCGACCTGATCCGCTGGATCAAGAGGAGCCTGCTCATCTAGCTGATACCATTGCACAAATGAACTTAAATTACGTGGTAATTACCTCTGTTGACCGCGATGATTTGCGTGATGGTGGTGCAAGCCATTTTGCTGCTTGCCTACAGGCTGTGCGTGATCGCTCCCCCCATATCACCATTGAAGTATTAGTACCTGATTTTCGTGGACGCATGGAAAAAGCGCTCGATGCCCTCTCTGTCTCACCCCCTGACGTTTTCAATCACAACATTGAAACTGTGCCACGTTTATATAAACAAGCACGGCCTGGTTCTGATTACGCAGGCTCCCTTGCTCTCTTGGCTGCCTTTAAACATCGTTTCCCTCCTATCCCCACCAAATCTGGCATCATGTTGGGTTTGGGTGAAGAGATAGAAGAAGTCAAATCTGTCATGGCTGATTTACGCGCACATCAAGTTGATATGCTCACACTCGGTCAATACTTAGCGCCCAGCCAATTTCATCTTCCTGTCGCTCGCTTTATTACCCCAGATGAATTTAAAATGCTGGGAGAGTATGCCAAAGAACTGGGTTTCACACGGGTCGCAAGTGGCCCCCTGGTTCGCTCTTCCTATCATGCCGATAAACAAGCGGCCGGAGAATGCGTTTCCTAATGCTCGAAGCTCTCAAACCTGCTATTGAATGGCTACACTTCCACCCCATCATTGCCTGCGTAGCCACTTTTTTTATCGCCTTTTCTGAATCCATTGCCTTCATTGGCTTGGTGATCCCAGGCTCTGTCTTGCTCATTGGCATTGGCACACTCATTGGCTCAGGTGTCATCACGGCACGCGAAACGATTCTCGCTGCGATCATCGGCGCTATTTTAGGTGACTTCCTGAGTTTTTGGATAGGTCACCATTATTGTGGGCATATTCACGACATCTGGCCCTTTCGACGTTGGCCCGCTCTCCTGAAAAAAGGCGAAGCTTTTTTCCATCGTCATGGCGGAAAAGGTGTGTTCTTAGGACGATTTGTTGGACCCGTTCGCCCTATCACACCCGTCATCGCAGGTGTCATGAAAATGCCTTTTCTAAATTTTGCCCTTGTCGATATTTTTTCTGCTTTGCTCTGGGCCACCGCTTACATGCTGCCTGGCATTGTATTAGGTGGCGCCGCTTCTGCTGAATTATCACATGATGCTGTCCCTCATTTTATCCTCATCATGCTTATTTCCACCGTCACTATTGCACTACTTTATTGGTTTATTGTAAAAATCATTCAATTTTTTGTGCGCATGTATCATCATTTTCAAAAACATCTCTGGACTTATATTCAACAAACACCTCGCCTCTCTTTATTGAAAAAAATGGTTTACACACCCTTCTCAGAAGAACGCGAACACCAAATTGATTTATTATTTTTATCTCTACTTTCCTTTTTATTTTTCTGCTTTATTGTCTATGAAGTCATGACTGGCGGATGGCTCACACATTACAACCCACCCTTAAATTATTTCTTCCGCAGTTTGCGTGTACTCGCGATTGATAAAATCATGATTCCCCTTACCTTCTTAGGGGAAAAGCGGCCCATGCTCGCTTTGCTTATTGCAGTGGGTGCGGGGCTACTTTGGAAACGTTACTATCGCACTGCTTTTTTCTGGTTTTTAAATGGCTTTCTCATTTTTGGCCTGACTTCAGGCGTCAAACTCTATTTGCACGTGCCTCGTCCTTTGGGTATCAAGGGTGCCTTAGAACAAGGCTGGTCTTTTCCGAGTGGCCATACTGCACTGAGTATTGCACTGCTTGGCATGATGGCCTTGATGTTTTCGCAACACTTACCTCGACTGTCTCGAAAATATCTCTACACCTTCATGTTTGGATTGAGCGCATTGATCGCTTTATCACGACTCTACTTAGGCGCACATTGGCTAAGCGATGTACTCGGGGGCTTGTGTCTGGGTTTATTCTGCTTAAGTTCCACCGCTTTGCTCTATCGTCATCGAAAAAATCAACTTCGCCCAAGAAATATTATTTTTATCGTCATCATCGCTGCGATCGCATGGCTCGGCGTATGGTCGATTTTACTTTTTAAAGAAGAACGACGTGCCTTCGAAAAATATCAACTGAGTTGGCCCAAAGAAATCATCACGCTCAAAGAGTGGCAGGATCAAAATGGAAATAATCATTCACCCCTTTATCGCAACGATCGTTTTGGCAAACCTGTTCAAACAGTCAATATTCAATTACTGGGCAACCTCAATGTCCTACGTAGCCAACTTTTGCGACATGGCTGGCTCCCTCTCAATGAAAGTGCACTGAAAATTCTGTTCTTCAGACTCAGCCAACAAAGCAATCAAATTGCAAACCTTCCTTTTATTACACGACAATATTTAGGAAAAGCACCTCTCCTCACTTTTTATAAAATAGTTGATAACAACTTATTGATTGCTCGTTTATGGCAATCGAGCATCGAAATACTCCCTCAAAAAACAACGATCCTCGTGGGAGAAGTCGCGTACTACCATGCTTGGCATCCCCACTTACTACGCAAACACAAGAAAGACAAACCCGTTTTACTAGGTTCACGTAATCCTCTTGATGTCTTGGAAACCGATCTCAAACACACCTCGTCATTAACTGTAAAAGTCGCCCATTTTGAACAATACCCCCCCCTAAACAATGCCCTGGATCAGGATTGGAATGGGAATGTGTTATTGATCACAACGAATAAGGAAACAGCCCGATGATGAATCCTGATGAAGAAAAACCCACCTCGTCAACAACTGATAACACACCGCCAGAGAACACAGGTTCATCTGATGTAGCATCTGGCCAAATCAGTAAAAAAGATGAAGATGACGATGACTTTTTTAGTCTTTTTTCTGATATTGATTTAGAAGAACTCAAAAAAGAATCGCTCGCTACCGCAGCGTCTTCTCCTACACCCGGCATCATACTTACTTCAGCTGTTCCTACCCAGATTATTCCCGAAGCAGCGCTGAATTTTATTAAAAACCGTCATGTTGCCTTCGCCATTAGCTCACCTGATGACGACAGAAAAGCCACACCTTCACTGCGTTATGCGAATAGCACAGGCTGGCCTATTTTAGATTACGGCAGCCTACTCCTCACGGGCCCCGGCGAACACGCTTACGATCGCGACACACTCACCGCACCTGCCAGACAAACGGTGAATGAACTTGTTGAACTTGCTGTAACAAAAGGTTGGAATAAAATTTCCATTGAACCTTTATTCGCACCCGCTGCTGTCCCCCTC
>JACREE010000070.1 GCA_016218405.1 Gammaproteobacteria bacterium | reverse complement strand
TATTTATTTGATAAATATTTTCGATGATACTGGGTTTTAGATAGAAGTGAAAGACAAGATCTACTTCAACATGAATACGACTCTCAACTGGCCCCCGGCCTACAAATTACGCCTCAGCACTCGAGTAAAACATGTTCAATGGTGTTTTACTTTACATCGTGGCTTAGAATTAGTTGCCCCTCCTTCTTTTAAAAAGGAAAAGGCTGCCTTGTATTTAACAAAACATCGCACTTGGATTGAAAAAATTTTAACAAAACATAAAAGCAGCCTTCCTAACATAGAAACTTTGCCAGAAACACTTTGTTTTCCGGCCTTTCAACAACATTGGACACTACAGTATATTTCTAAATTCGACAAAAAAATAAGATTACTTCAACACGGAACTCGATTACTCCTCAGCTGCTCACCTATCGATGATTTTATCTTGGGACAAAAGTTGTTGCGCCGCTGGTTAAAACGACAGGCTTCATTGCACTTAGCTCCCCTTTTAGCAGAACAAGCCACTCACATGAACTTGAACTTTACGGAAATCAAAATAAATCAAGCCTCAACACAGTGGGGGAGTTGCAATAATAAAGGCACTATCACACTTAACTCACAACTTTTATTTTTACCTGAAGCATTGATTCGCTACGTACTTATTCATGAATTATGTCATTTAATCCACTTGAACCATTCCAAAGCGTTTTGGAAAAAAGTCTCGATTTTTGATCCGGATTTTTTAATACACAGACAAAAACTACGCAGCGCACACCCGTTTTTACCCGGCTGTTTTTTGGTTCACCCCAAATCTATCCCTCTATAGAAGGACAGATTTTGTATAATCTATCCCTTTACAGAGGGGTAGATTTGGTATAATCTATCTCTATACAAGAGGATAGATCTATGAATAACTCTTTATTCCAAGATTTGCGCGAAGAATTCCAGCAAGAAATGGCTTTATTTAAAGAAGGTATACCTCGAGAAACAACCTTCTCGGCTATTCCAAACAAAATAAAAGTTGCCATTGGTATGCGAAGAACCGGAAAAACTCACTTCCTCTTACAAAAAATTCATTCATTACAGAAAAAGAACATTCCTCTTTCACGCGTGTTTTATTTAAATTTTGAAGACGATCGTCTCCTACCCATCACACAAGAAAAATTACGTAATTTCATCAATGAATTCTATTCTCTCTACCCCGAAAATCATGAAAAAATGTGTTATTTTTTCTTAGATGAAATTCAAAATGTAGAATCGTGGCCCATTCTTATTAGACGCATTTTTGATAGCAAACAAATTGAAATTTATTTAACAGGTTCATCCGCCAAATTACTTAGTAAAGAAATTGCTTCTTCGTTGCGAGGACGTTCTGTTGCAACAGAAATCTGGCCTTTTAGCTTTTCAGAATATTTACTCTCACAAAAAAAATCTGTTGAAAATAAAATCGTAGGACAGGCAAGCAAAGACAAACTCATGCAAAACCTGTTAGCTTATTTGGATCAAGGAGGATTTCCAGAATCCATTAATCTTGAAGCAACCGATCGAAATGGTTTGCTACAAGACTATGTTAACGTCGTTATTTTCAGAGACATTATTGAACGTTATGGTATTACCAATATCGCACTCATTAAATATATGATTAAGTCATTGCTCATGAATGTGGGCACAAGTTTTTCTGTAAATAAATTTTTTAACGATCTCAAAAGCCAAGGTTTTTCTGTCAGTAAAATGACAATATATGATTATCTCAGTTACATTGAAGATGCCTATTTAGTGTTTACTGTACCGCTTTATTCAGAATCGATCAGAAAAACCAATTCAAATCCTCGTAAAATTTATGCAATTGATCCAGGCCTTGCAAGAGCCTATACCTCTTCGCTCTCAAAAAACCAGGGACATTTATTTGAAAATCTTATCTACCTTGATTTACGCAGAAAAGGACATGAAATTTATTATTATCTTACACAGGAAAGATATGAAGTGGATTTTTTATCTAAAGACAGAAATGGCAAATTACATCTTTATCAAGTCGTCTGGGACAATTCAGGGGCTGATACAATAGAAAGAGAAACACGCGCCTTACACGCAGCAGAAAAAGAGTTGGGGATTAAAGGACAAATCATCACACCACTCGATTATCTTATAACATTGTATTCAACGACGCAGATGCTCTAACTCTTCCAATAATTCCACAATGACAGCCGCGCCCGGTAAATTAACCTCTAGATCACGCTGCAAACGTAAGACGGTTTTAACACGCGTGACGGCGGGGCCTGAAAAACGCCACACAGTTTGCTCTTTTCCTTTGGGTTCTAACACACCATATGACACTAACTCCATCACAAATTGAGGTGGCACATCTGATAACTCACATAACTCATCCAGCCTGAAGAACACATCTTCATCCAACAGTTGTCCTTGTATCACTTCGTGAATATGATTTTTCATGCATGCCATCCTTGACGCGGATTAAAAGGTAACTCAGTTGCCATTTTTTGATAAAAGGCGCGCGCTGATTCATTTTGCGCAGGTGGGATCATGATTTCTAACACTAAATATTGATCGCCGGGTGTTTTTGCAGGAATACCCCGCCCTTTTAAACGCAATTTTTTACCCGATTGAATATTTTCAGGAATTTTTACGTCTACCGACCCACCCAGGGTGGGCACAGAAAGCGTTGCTCCCAAAGCGGCTTCCCAAGGTGTAAGGGGCACCGTTAGATAAAGATCCACTTTATTTTCTACTCTAAAAAGAGGATGCGGTGCATAATTCACTTCGATGTATAAATCACCCGCTGGGCCACCGTGAATACCTGGCTCGCCCTGTCCAGACAAGCGAATTTGTTGCCCTGACATCACACCCTTTGGAATTTTGACACGCAAGGTTTTAAGTTCATGTGTCGCACCTTTTAACGTTAATTCCCTTGTTGCCCCCCCAAATGCATCTTCTAAACTAATATCTAAACGAGCATGAATATCTTCACCACGTGAAGCTGCACTACGTCGACGGTGCCCTTGTTGACGAAAGGGTGATCCCCCTCCAAAAAGTTGTGAGAAAAAATCACTGAATGCTTCTGGATCGACTTGCGCGCCTCCACCAAATCCTGTTTCATTTTGCCAACCCGGTGGCGGGGTAAATTGTTCACCTGCCTGCCATTGATTCCCTAAACGATCATAAGCTTCTCGCTTTTTGGCATCTTGCAATACATCATAGGCTTCCCCCACCTCTTTAAAGCGTTCTTCCGCTTCCTTTTCTTTACTTACATCCGGATGATATTTACGTGCCAAACGGCGATAGGCTTTTTTAATATCCTCTGCACTGGCATCACGATTCACACCCAAAATTTGATAATAATCTTTATATTTCATGTTAGAGCGATCCTAGACGCAGACGTTTTTCTTCCAGATACACTTGTACCCACTCTCCACGATCAAGCGGCACTTTTAGATCATCACTCACCCAATAATGGCCGGCGATAGACACCAATTCAGCCGCTAAACTACGGCAAAAAATGCGCGCCGTTTCATCTCCTCCCACACCCGCCAAGGCACGACCACGTAATGGGCCATACACATGGATATTCCCCTCTGCAAGCAATTCTGCACCCGCACTCACCGCGGCCAATACAATTAAATCGCTACCCTTTGCATAAATTTGTTGCCCTGATCTCACCGGTTGTGTGATTAACTTACTTTTGGTTGTGGTATCAAGCAGTTTTCTGCCCGCAGCAGATATAGCTTCTTTTGCAGGAGATTTTTTGTTGGCAAGTTGTGCCAAACCCGCAGACAAAGCATGCACCATCTGTAATTCGTTGCCTCCACGCACCCCCACAGGAATGAGATCAAATTCCTTTAAAAGTCGTATTAAAGCCTGAAAATCAAGCGGGCTCGTTACTGTGCTCACCTTTTGTAATTCAATAATAATGGGGGAATTTTTAAAAAAGGAAGAAGAACGCTGAATTTGAGCCTGGAGCTGTACACGCAGTAAATCTAGATTGGTCGTGAGTAATTGCAAGGAAGTTAACGCAAATAGGCTTCCTTTAAGTTGAAAAGCAGAGGTTTTTTCTATTAAATTTTCAGAGACTGTGTCCATAAACAGCAAACCCTTATATAATTTTTGTTTGGATTACCCTACCTTGATTTGAAAGGAAAAACAACCGTGGAAAAAATTTGGTTTAAGTCTTATCCTGCTGATGTTCCGCATGAAATTGATCCCGATTATTACCCTTCACTTGTCGAACTATTTTTAACAAGCTGCAAAAAATACCATAATCTTCCTGCCTTTTCGAATATGGGCACCTCACTTTCTTACGGACAATTAGATAAATTAACCAGGGATTTTGCCGCTTATTTACAACAAGAATTAAAACTAAAAAAAGGGGATCGCTTTGCGATTATGCTACCCAATTTACTGCAATATCCAGTAGCATTATTTGGTGCGTTACGCGCAGGGCTCATCGTCGTCAATGTCAATCCACTTTACACACCACGAGAACTTATCCATCAACTCAATGATGCAGGCGTCAGCACCTTATTAGTACTTGAAAATTTTGCGCATACTGTCGAAGCCTCTCAACCCAGCCTATCTTTAAAACATATCCTCATAACAAAAGTAGGCGATCTTTTCCCTTTTTTAAAAGCCAGCCTCGTCAACTTCGCCTTAAAATACGTAAAAAAAGCGATAAAACCTTACTCGTTACCCACGCTTTCTTTCAAACATGCACTACTGGCAGGTTCGCATTGTCAGTTTGAACCCGTTTCTGTCAGTGGAACAGATATCGCCGTTTTACAATACACAGGGGGCACCACCGGTGTGGCCAAGGGCGCCATGTTAACACATCGCAACTTAGTCGCGAATGTCATGCAGAATACTGCTTGGATTTCACCGTTCATGAAAGCAGGACAAGAAGTTATCATCACCGCCATCCCGCTGTATCATATTTTTTCTCTTACGGCGAATTGCCTCACGTTTCTTGCCATGGGCGCCTTGGATGTGCTTATCACCAATCCAAAAGATATTCCCGGCTTTGTTAAATTCATTTCAAAAATAAAATTCAGTACCTTCACAGGGGTCAACACCTTATTTAATGCCTTACTCAATAACAGCCAATTCAAACAATGTGATTTCAGCCGAATGCGTCTCACCCTAGGCGGTGGCATGGCCGTGAAAAAAAGTGTCGCTGAACGATGGCAAGCTGTCACGGGTAAACCCTTACTTGAAGCTTATGGATTAACTGAAACATCCCCTGCTGTCACAATCAACCCCCTTAATTTGCACTCATTTAACGGCACAGTCGGTTTGCCTGTCCCCTCAACAGATATCAGCGTGCGTGATGACAACAATCAAGAATTAGGCGTCAATCAAATAGGTGAATTGTGGGTGCGCGGCCCCCAAGTCATGCGAGGATATTGGAATAACCCTGAAGAAACAGCAAAAGTATTCATGCCTGATGGGTGGCTAAAAACAGGGGACATTGCACAGATCACCGAAAAAGGATTCGTGAAATTGATTGATAGAAAAAAAGAAATGATTTTAGTTTCAGGCTTTAATGTTTACCCAAATGAGGTCGAAGAGGTACTTAGCGCCCACCCTAAAATTTTAGAGGTAGGCGTCGTGGGTGTGCCAGATGCACAATCAGGTGAAGCCATTAAAGCCTTCATCGTCAAAAAAGATCCTTCTTTAACAAAAGAAGAGATACTGCGTTTTTGTCGAGAACAATTAACAGGGTATAAAATTCCACACCGTATTGAATTCAGGGATCAACTGCCTAAAACGCCCGTCGGAAAAATTTTGCGAAGAGAGCTGGCTCACCTTTAATTTAAAAAAAGACACAGTAACAGCCAGGGGGGCTGAGTTGTCACAAAACACAAGGAATGTTTAGCCATGCGGTTTATAAAAAAAAACACGAGCTGTCAGCCTAAAATAAGCTTGATATTGCTGGATTGGAACGTTCGAGAAAGTTTTCATGTTCTTTTTTATCTTAGCCAACAAACGCTTCCACGCGATCAATTTGAAATCATTATTGTGGAATATTATTCGCAGATCTCTCCCGCCATACAAAAATTTGGTGACCAGGCAGACACCTGGATCACACTGGATATGCCAAATACGTGCTATTACCATAAACACTTGATGTACAATGTGGGCATTTTACTTGCCAAAGGTGACATCATTATTATTTGTGATTCTGATGTTTTAGTTAAACCTACTTTCCTCACGAACATCCTTAACAAATTTGAGACATCAAAAAATATTTTTCTTCATCTTGATCAATTTAGAAATCACAACAAAGATTTTTATCCTTTTAATTTTCCAAGCATTGAAGAAGTCATACACGGCTCTTCAAACCATGTTCGAGGAAAAACAAAAGGATTATTGGAAACAGAAGAACCCCTCCATAGCAAAAACTATGGCGCCTGTTTTTGTGCGTTAAAAAAAGATTTGATTGCCATTGGTGGCGCGGATGAACACATCGATTTTGCAGGCTACATTTGTGGGCCCTATGATCTATCTTTTCGTTTATTAAATTTAGGAAAAAATGAAATATGGCATGATACAGAATTCACTTATCATACTTGGCATCCGGGTGAATCGGGTACAAACAATAACTACTGCGGTCCTAATGATGGGAAAGGCATGTCGAGTACAGCACTCGAGGCATTACTCAGTCAAAGAATTCAGTCCCATGTAAAAAATGAGGCTATTGCGTATTTACAGCAGAACGAAACACCTGTTGATGAAGCCCCACTTCAGGAAAAAATGATTTCTAACGACATTATCACTTCCACCTCAAAAGAATTTTTATTTACAGAACAATGCAGGGCATGGGCTGAAAAAACGTATACCCACTTTGATCATTGTGGCCACGTTATCATTCAACAAAATGAAAAATTTTATGCCTTGCCCGCGTTACAATTTTATACCCATCAAAACAGACAAGCCCTCTTGAAAAATATTTCTGACATGGCCTGCCTATCGAGTATCTCCTTAGAAAAGCTCAAGCGCACTTTAGATAAAAAAGAAAAAATCAATTTTTCATTTAATTTTTTCTATATTTTATTTTGTTTTTTGTTTGTTATTAAAAAAATCATTCACTTCACCTTATCCAAGCTGTGTATTTTATTCTCTAAAACAGTAAAACAGCTCAAAAGAATTTTTTCTATTTTTCCATATTTGAAAAAAACAAAAAACCAACTCCTGTTGTTGATGAAAAAAAACACAATTAGAGTCAGTTTTTATAAAACACTTTTAAGCCACACAAAAAGTTCTGTTCATTTATCCACACACCAGGAAATCATTATCCTTTTAGACAAAGGAGACCGGCTTGGGAAAATTATTTTAACCCTCCTTTTTAAAACAAAAACATTTTCGAGCACCTCAACTATCACACTGAAAAATATCGATACTTTTCTAGAAAATCACGACCAATGCCTTTTCTTGTCACGGTTACTCATTGTATCCAAGAAAAATTATTTTCAATATTACCCTCTACTAAAAGAGCAGACCTCATTCGTTATTTAAGGTAACAGCTCAGCTATTACGATTTAATCGTCCAACCACACAACTTATAGAGTAAGCGCGCACCCACATTGGCATCCCATTCGTCAGCCGCATCCCTTATGGCTTGCGAGGGCTCATACATCATGCCGGGGGACACTTCATTCACATCAAACCCGATGATTTTTCGGCCTGATTGAATGACTTTTTTAAACAAAAATAACACTTCATTAAAATCTAAACCCCCTGGGACAGGTGTGCCTGTATGAGGGCAAAAACGGGGATCTAAGCCATCAATATCCAATGAAATATAGACTTCTTTTGCCAAAGGCTTAATCAATTCATCACAAATATTCGACCAAGATTCCCCTGTCAATTTTTTTTCTGCTAAATCAAGATCAAAGAAAGTGGTGATGCGGTTACTATTTTTTTCTATAAAATGCACTTCTTCTTCACAAAAATCACGAATGCCTACTTGAACGAGCTGCTTTAAGGGAGTTTTTGTGATCACATTATGCATAATAGAGGCGTGTGAATATTCAAATCCCTCAAAGGTATCGCGCAAATCTGCATGCGCATCGATATGTAACATACTCATGTCAGGATATTTTTCTAAATGCGCTTGGATGGCACCCAATGGCGTCGCATGATCGCCCCCCACTAACCCCACTTTTTTTCCTTGATTTAATAAACTTTTAGTTTGTTGATACACATATTCATTTAATTTTTTGCTGTAAGTGTTCACCTTATTTAAGGTATGTTGTATTTCTTCTTCTGATAAAATTTCGGCATCTATAATCTTCTTTGCGGCGTGGCGTGCTTTTTCATTCCAATCACGCACCTCTTGTGATTCATCCTGCATAAAAATGCCCGCTTCGAAAAAATTCCCTAATTCTTTATCAAACAAGTCAATTTGCTTGCTCGCATTAAAAATAGCGCATGGTCCATGAGAGGCACCTCCACCGTAAGAAGTCGTGGCATCCCAAGGCACGGGTAATAAAACCAATGCAGCCTCTTTAGCGGAAAAAGGTAAGCCAAAAATACCCGAGCTTTTCGATGCAGCTGCATTAGGATCAAACTGAGTCATCATTTACCTCATTCGGTATCGTGTTAATGTTAAGTGAACGATACGCATCTAAAACAAACTTCGTTTCGCCAAAAAGCTTCACTTGTCCTGCATCAAGCCATAGAATTTTTTTGCACGCCGTTTCAAGTATGTTTAAGTCATGAGAGGCAAGCAACACAATTTCAGAAACGTTCATGATTTCAAACAAACGATTTCGTGCTTTTTCAATAAAGGAGGCATCACCTGCCCCAATCACTTCATCTAAAATCAAGATTTCCGGCAAAACACTGGTCGCAATACTAAACGCTAAACGCACTTGCATGCCTGTCGAATAGGTTCGAATGGGCATCGACAAATAATCACCTAATTCCGTAAATTCAGCGATTTCATTTTGTTTTTTTCTAATTTCTTTTCGTGTTAAACCATGAATCAACCCACACAAAATAATGTTTTCATGACCCGTGGATTCAGGATCCATCCCTAACATCACATCGAGTAAAGAATAAACCTTACCTTCAATCCGTAAATTTCCTTGGGTAGGCTCATAAATACGCGACAACACACGCAACAAGGAGCTTTTTCCCGACCCATTATGACCAATCAACCCAATCCTATCGCCATGTTCAATTTTTAAATTAAGCTTGTCCAGGGCTCGTACATGAACGATTTTTCCAGAAGCCGGCGTCACCCAACGGCCACCCGTACTGATACGAATTAAATCTTTACGAAATGATCGTGACACCATGCCATAAACGGGAAAATCAAGACACACATTGTGAAGTTCTATCGAAGCCATAAACTATAACCAGAAAATAAGCCGACGCCGACAACGGACAAACAAAGCCAGTGAAGCAAAAGCAAACACCAACATCGTTGTTATCGTCAATGCATAAGCATGAAAGGAAGGCCAATGCCCTAGAAGAGGGTCTCGAATTAACGAGACATATTGTGCCACAGGATTGTATTTAACAAAAAAAGCATAACGAGGTGGCAGATTTTCTGCCGGCCACATAATGGGTGACAAGAAAAAGCAAATTTGCACAAAACTACTCACGATTGGATTGAAATCTCGATAACGTGCATTCAATGTCCCCACCAAAAGCCCCACAAAAAAAGCACTGCCCATGATGATCATCAGCCCTAACAGAATAGAAATAATGGACACATTGATGGACACTTTTAGAAACAAAATGATGATAACCACAATTAATAAGTTATGCAGAAAAATAATAAAATTACGCGTAATCATCCGCATCAGAAAAACGGAATAGGGGATTTTCACCTGCTTTACAAAAGGATTAGCCTCCACAAAAACAACTGGGCTTTCACAAATCATCGTTGAAATAAATGACCAAGCCAGCATACCCCCCGCCAGAAAAGGTAAATAATGCCGAAGATCCATTTTAAATAAGTGGCTATAAAGAAACCCCATACTCGCAACGATAATAGCCATACTCAGGCTAATCCAGAAGGGGCCCAACAGAGAACGACGGTAGCGAATTCGGATATCCTGCCAACCAAATAACAACCACACACGCCAAGCAATGATACCCTGCCACAGGTCTTGCAATGCTAAAGTCAACGACGAAGACATATTATCACTAGCCTAAAGAAAATTGAGGCATCCTAACGAAATAAGCAGGCAACTACAAGAATGTTTTCATGTTTTTTAGGCGACTATACGATTTATGATGATATTAAATCACGATATTTTTCCAAAAATGCTGTCCCTACACGAATTTTTTTGCTCTTTACCTCTGCTCCTTCAGGATTGAAAATAGGCAAAGGCTCAATAACATTATCATGGAATTCTTTCCAAAATTTTTCTTGTAACTCATGAGGCTTGCAAGATGCTTCGTCAGAACAAGACAATAAAGCAAGCATTTCTTTCGTTGCTTCCAAAATTTCTTCTGGGGAGTTATCTACAAGCTCCCAACCGTATTTTTTTAAAGTATCTATAACACGTCCGAGTGGAGCATCTATAAAAACTTTATATACTTCTTTAAAAGGAATTAGTTTCTTTGTTCTCGAATCAATTATTTTTTTTGGGATAAATATTTTCCAAAAATAAAAACCTCTGATGTCTGGTAAACAAATGTTAGTAATCAACAAGGGTCGTCTAAATAGCTGTGCTACCGAATCCATTCCCGAACTACAAGACATCATAAAGTAGCAATGCGAGACCAAATAAATATCCATAAAATCTGATCGAAGCGGATGATTTGCATAATCTATAATACGTGGGTGATCAACATCAAACGCAGATTTTACATATTTTCCCATTCTAAAGACATAATATCCCTGCTCCGCCAAAAATAAAGCGCTTTCTCTATATGTATTAATATCCACATTACGATAATCATGATGTGAGTAATCTCTTCCAGGTAGTTGCTTTTCCAAATATAAAGCATCCCGGCCCAAAATACATACAAAAGAAGCATCGATAGGTACACCAAACTTTTCCATCATAATCCGCGCTTTTTTCTTTTCAATTAGTGTAAAAGATAAATGACTCCGCGGTCTTTCCAAATAACCCCATCTATCATATGAGCCTATCGTACTTCCAAAATATTCTTTCAAATTATCTTTGTATTTTTCACCAAAAAACAAGCATAAAAACCGATCGAGTTGTATACATATAGCTGGAAAAGGTAATATGGGAACACATCTTTTCCACATTTTGTGTAACTGAGAATTACAAATCGGACCTTCCGTCAATGTATAAAACAAGGTTAATATTCTTTTATTTTTGTCATATACTTTAGAATCAAAAGCACATAAAAATAACTCTGCATTTAAAGCATAATGACCAATACGAAAAGAAAACAAGGGAATGAGTCTTATTCGAAGAATAGGATAAAATAACAGGATAATTAAAAAAAAAGGAACCGCTAATAACCCATACAACCCACACAAAAATTTTACCCTTGCTAATTTAACAAAACCAAACACTCCTTCTCGTTTTAAAACAGTATTCATAGTATTTATTTTTTTTATCATCACTTATATACTCCTTATTCACTATCTAGCTGCTCCACACAGTTCAAATAATCCACCTGTACACATCATACTGCCATTTTTTGCCAGCTCTGAAACAAATATCGCTATCTCTTCTACAGTTCCAAATCGTCCTAGTGGCATTTGTTCCAATTTTTTTTGATAGTACTCAGGCTGATTTATTTTTTTTTGCGCCCAGACACTGTTTTCATGCTCCATGATTCCAGGCAAAACACCGCAAATAAGAATACTATTTTTTGCGTAAAATTGTGACATCGTTTTTATATACCCATTCAGCGCCGCTTTTGCAATCACATATGCAGGCGAGGCTCTTCCGGTTAAACTTGCGTCAGAGCCGATATGAATAATTTTTCCTTGCCCTCGTTTCAACATATACGGCAAAAATTTTTCATTAATTTTTACGGCAATTTCTAGATTAAATTTAAGTGATCGTCTTAATGCTTCACTGTCTAACGGAAAAATATCTCCCTCCACCCGTCCACCCAAATTATGAACCAAGGTAGTCGGTATTAGTTTTTTTTCCACAAGAAAATCTAATAATTGATCACACTCTGTATCCTGGCAAAAATCAACGATAAAAGCTGTATGTTCATTATTTGGAAATGCGGAGAGGGCTTGATTCAAGTCAAACTGAGAGCGACCCGTTAAAATGACTTTCACATTTTTTGAAGCTAGCATTTTTGCTATAACAAGCCCAAGACCTTTGCTGCTGCCCGTGATTAAAGCAATGTCTCGTGCCATCATTTTAATTTACCAATACGTTACTAGATAGCGCCACCTCTTTATCAACCCTCATCGGGATCAACAAGGTAAATTCCAGACTCACTCGAGTAAATTGAACAAGATTAGGTGAACCACCGTGAAGCAACTTATCATGAAAAATAACAGCCTCACCCGCATTTAAAGGAAGTAATATAGGATCGATATTTTCAATAGGTTCATCTAAAACAGGTTTATTTAAACCAAATTTTTTTTCGGCATGCCACCGCCAATCTTCTCGTAAATGAGATCCCGGCGAAACTAAAAGACCATTTTTTCCCGGTACCGAGTAGATAGGGATCCAAATTTTTATTCGTTCATGAGGGAAATCTGCCACTTTGCCATAGGCTCCAATATCCCAAAACCATTTATCAGCATGTAGTGACCCCACATCACTGTCTCCGGGTCGCACTATCCGCCAATAAATCTCTTCCCATCCCAAATGTTCTTCATCAGAAATTTGAAATTTTCCCACACTTGCTTCTAGTCTTTTAAAAAAATCCAAACTCCTGATCACTTCCACTGCCTCGCGCGGCAAAACCCTGGCTTCTTTCGGCCACGCCATCTTATGCTCAATCAAATCAGACACTTCATGATATCGTTCCATACCTAAACGATCAAATTCCTGCACATGTCGGGGAAGCAGCAATTGCAAACGATATAACCATTGTATCCTGATAAATTTTCTCAACACATTTAAATCTTCATTATTCAATTTAAGCTGCGTCGTATAACCCTCTTCACCATTAATACTTTCCAAAAAATTTGTAGTTCCCATTACTGCTTCCTCATCACGATACTTCTATAATACACTTCCCTATATTGCCTCGCTTAACCCCATCTAAAGCATGATTTATTTCATTTAATGAAAATCGATGAGTCACCATTTCTTTCACTTTGGCCTTTGCTGTTTGGATCAATTTTAAATAATTAGGAATATCTACTGTAGGAAAGCTATTTCCACCATGTGATCCAAAAAATTTTTTCTCAAAATGCAAGGGTAGTGTATAAAGCGACACTTTCTTTTTTTTATCCAATACTCCCACTAAAACTGTTCGTCCAGCTGCAGAAGTTACTTCATAAGCTGCCTCTATTACGGAAGCCTGTCCTGTGTTATCAATAGCCACATCAACCCCCTGACTCCCTACTATTTGAAACACTTTGGCCGCTACATCTTCTGTTGAAGCATTGATCGTATGTGTAGCACCAAATTTTTTGGCTTGCTCTAATTTATGATCATAAAGATCAATGGCAATAATAGGGTAAGCCGAAACCAACTGTGCCCCCTGAATAATGTTCATCCCCACACTACCTACACCAAAAACAGCAATCGATTCACCAATTTTGAGTTTGGCATCATTATTAACCACACCAAATCCTGTTGTAACGGCACAGCCCAATAATGCGGCTACTTCAAAGTCTATTTCTTTAGGAATAGGTGTAATACGATTTTCAGACACAACAGCATATTCATTAAAGGTCGTCACATAGCCTGCATTTACGGCTGTTTTTCCCCACTGATATTGCGGTGAAGGTGCGCTGATCCCTACACCTGGTCGCCAGTGCATCACCACATGATCACCTTTTTTAACCTTATTGACTCCGGCTCCTGTTTTTTCAACAACTCCCCCACCTTCATGTCCAAGCAAGTGAGGCAAAAATTTATCAGGACCCTTCACGCCTTCAATTTCACCAATTTGAGAACCACAAATACTGCTTGAAACAACACGAACGATTACTTGGCCATATTCAAGCTGTTTAGGCAATTCAATATCTGCAATCACCAACGGTTTTTTTTGTTCAACCAGTATCGCTGCTTTCATTTAGTTGGCTCACTATTCAAAATAAATAAATCCATAATCACCTGTATACCCTGTTTTTTTAAACCACCACGCCCACTCTTGTGGTGTAAAAAAACACTCACAGGTTAACTGCCAAAACAATAAATTAGCTTTTTCTTCTTCCGTCCGATAAGAATCCATGCAGATGAATTTATTTTTTTTACCCACACGTTCTATCTCTTTTAATGCTGTTTCCAGATCATAACAATACAAATTATGCAAAGAGTTAATTGAAATAACAAAATCAAAATGATTATCTGGAAAATTTAATTCTTTTGCATTACCCAGTCTCAAAAAAGGTTTAACCTCTTCTTTAGCATTTTCTAAGGCATAATTTGAAACATCGATGCCTGTCACTTGAACACCGGGAACAATTTTCATGAATTCATACAATAAAAAACCCTTGCCACATCCCACATCCAGTATTTTATCTCCGGGTTTAATGCCGTAATGTGCTATCATTCTTCCAGCAACAGCATGCCATCTTCCATCGTAGAAATGACCACCATAACCAAATTTACGGTCACCATCCCAATAGTTAAAATCGAATTTTTTTGCGATTTTCGCCGCTTCAGCTTTGGGGAACTCTGTTGCTCTTTTGAGGTAATCTCGTGAAGACTTCGTATGAACTAAAGAAATAAACTCATCTACCTGTGCCATAAACCATCCTTTTTATTGATTTTTCCTTCGCGTCACTGACGTGCAAAGGCTCCCTTCTTCTGTGCCGAATTTAACACGTCAATAAAAAATGTCAATCACGACAAATCGGCAACAATTCAATCATCAACCGTTCGACTCTCGCTTCTGCGCGTGCTACATCGTCTTTTAAACGAGAGATTTCATCATACCAATCATTGATTTCTTCTTTTGGAGGAAAAAGTTTTACTTCTTCCTGCGTATATAATTTTATATTTTCTTTCAACAACCCACTGTTTTTTTGAACAATTTTTTTCATTTTTTTAATGGCACGGCCCATATGATGGGTTAAGCTGTTTCCAAGATAAGGAGAGAATAACTCTTCCCAATCAACTTCAATACTCATCAAAATCTCTCTGAGTGCCTGCAAAAACAAAATATCGCCATTAATTTCCAACTCAGCATAATTGAATGAAGAACGATTCATCAAAAGTTGTAACAGGGACAATGAACGCCCCTTTACTGTCACCACCGGAATAAAATCACCCAAATCAGCACGTAATATTATTTTACCCGACTCTATTGATAAAACAAATGACTCATTTAAATCTAACAACTTAATAAAAATCGTTTTTTCGTTGTGTTTGTTCAAACGAGAAGAGATTTCTAAATCAGCATTTAAATAGGTATTTATGGTTTTTTCTGCCAATTTTAAAAAAAATATTTTCATGTTTAATACTTAAACCCCCTGTGTACAGCCACCACGCCCCCCGTTAAATTGAAATATTCACTGTCTTCAAATCCAGCTTCAGACATTCTTTCTTTTAACGTTTCTTGATCAGGGTGTTTTCGAATAGACTCCGCTAAATAACGATAACTTGCTTCGTCTTTGGCGATCACCTTTCCAAGCCAGGGCAATACCGAAAAAGAATAACGATCATACGCTTTATTTAAGAAAGGCAAAATAGGTTTAGAGAACTCCAAAATAATCAGGCGCCCCCCTGGTTTTAATACACGAAAAAAAGAAGCTAATGCAGCTTCCTTATGTGTCACATTTCTCAGACCAAATGCAATAAAAATACAATCGAAATAATTCGATAAAAAGGGCAGTTTTTCCGCATCTGATTGCACATAAGCTATATTTTCGACGAATCCTCTATCAATTAATTTGTTACGACCCATTAATAGCATCGCTTCATTAATATCCGTCACACAAAGCTGTCCCTGCTGATGCAACTTCTCCGCAACCAACGCACTCACATCTCCCGTACCTGCTGCCACATCTAACACCACTTGATTGGAATGAATATCAGCACACTTCAAAGCAAAACGTTTCCAAAAACGATGTATCCCTAAAGACATCAAATCATTCATGAGATCGTAGTTTTGAGCAACTTGCGTAAACACCTTTTTCACTAATGTTGCTTTTTGTTCAGCTGAAACTTGTTGATAACCAAAATCTGTCAATTTTTCTGAATCATTTTTCTTCACGACTCAATCCTGCTCTATCTAACTGTTCTACATAATGTTGCCAATTTTCATGATAGTTGATCGATAAATCATGAAGCGTTTCAAAACTATAAATACCTGTTTGATGTCCATCATCAAACATTAATTTTACTGCATAATTCCCAACCGGTTCTATTGAAATGATGTTTACGTTTTTTTTATTTGTCTGCAAAACAGACTTTCCATGTCCTCTCACTTCTGCTGAAGGTGAATAAACGCGAAGATATTCACAAGGTAACTCAAAAACACGCTCTCCATCAAAGGTCAATAACACCTTTTTTGATTTTTGCAATAATTTAATATGCGTTAATTCATGTTTCATACCCACCTCAAACTTAAAAATATGGGGGGTATACTACACGGGTTTATCGATATTTTGCTAGTACACTGATTCACTGATTTTGTCCGGTGACGCTTAGATTGTGTTTAGATTTGAGTTATTTTTCATTCAAAAAAGCACAGGGCTAGCACCGCTAACTCGAGCATTTTTTGAATGAAAAATGACTCAAAGATAAATACAAGATAAGATGCCACCAGACAAAATCAGTGAATCAGTGTACTAGCTTATATCAGATGACAACACACTATTTCCATCCGCCAACAAAGTATAAAACTCAAAATCAGGGTCTTGCTCATGCGCTACACGCTGAGAATCTGGCTGTGCATAAATAGTATGCTCTGATACCGTTTGATGGGTGAATCCAAAAAAATTTATAGAATGATGTTTGAAATAATAAAAAATCCCTATCATACTTACTGCTAACAACCCCACCAAAATCCAAACTTCCAAAAAATGAATCCGAAAAAAAGAGAAATACCGCATTTTCACTGGCATCTTCTTAAACATGGTCGCATTCCTTTGCTATTAAGCATTTTATTTCATCCACAACACAAGAGCATGCTCAAACAATAAGGGTACCTGCATTTTAAGTCTATTTGATTTTTTTTCTCAAGGAGGAGAATTATATGTCCACTGAAGCCAAAAAACTCGCAAAAATAGCTATTGCAAGTTTAATAGCCCTATCCATGACCACCCCTGCTGTGACCCAAGCCGCTTCCTCTTCTGATGACTATATAAAGTGCTACGGTGTGGCTGCTTCAAATAAGAACGATTGTGGCACCTCTTTATCAGCCTGTGCCGCCAGTATCAAAGAAGCAGGGGCCTGTTATGCTTGGATTTATGCTCCTGAAGCCATTTGTAAAAAACTCGCTAACGCAAGCGTGGGCACCCAGGCAAAAGACTGTGTTTCACCTAAGCCTCCCACAAAATGACCCTGTCACTTCATCAAACACAAGTCGTCTTTCTCCGATCTATTTTAAATAATGAGCCTGTTGAAGATATTGAAAGTCCTGTGTTGCTCAATGAAAACACGCACAATCCTTATCAAGTGCTCATTTTTTCTCGTCTGATAAAAATACTTAAACGGATTTATCCTGTTTCTTGTGCCTATGTGGGCGATGAACTCTTTTCACTTTTATCACAACAATTCATTATTCAGTTTCCGCCTAAACTGCCCACTATTTTGGCTTATGGCCACTACTTTGATGAATTTTTATGGATAAATCGATTCGACACCTATCATCTGTTTCTACCTGACTTAGCTCGTTTAGAATGGGCCTGGTATACAAGCTTCCACGGCAGTTATCAGCCCCCTTATTCATTTGAAAAATTGCTCCTTCTCATCAATCAAACTCAAGAAAAAACCAGACTATCCATCCCCCGGAGCGCTCATTTGTTGCGCTTACATTACCCAGTTTATGATGCCTGGCAAAGCCACCAAAAAGATGAATCTTTGCCCATACTTTCTCCTCAATGGAATTTTTTAATGCTTTGGCGGGAAGAAGAAAAAATAAAAATAGAAAAACTCCAACAAGAAGAATTTCTTATTCTAAAATTAATAGAAACGAATCATACTCTAGAAGAGGTGTGTTATTTTTATCAAACATTTTCTACCCATATTGCACTCGATGATTTATTCTCATCACTGTGCCAACGTGGGTGTATCGTACCGTTCAAGCACGAAGGAAACGAAAATATTGTCTGATTTGAAAATCGGAAACTCATGCGTATGAAGTATACACCATCTGGAGCACTGATTTTATGCCACATATCACACTTACCAAACATATTTTTCGACCTATCTTTAGAACCTTAGATTACTTAACACCCGTAGGTGATTTGCTCGCACGCCTTTGGATAGCAAAAATATTTTTCATGTCGGGTTTAACAAAAATAGAAAATCTTGATTGCACCAGACGATTATTTGAGAACGTTTATCACGTCCCCCTGTTACCTCCTATCTGTGCCGCTTACTTAGGTACCGCTGCAGAATTAACCCTGCCCGTATTACTTTTATTTGGATTGGGGGGTCGACTCACTATTCTATGTTTTTTTATTTACAACATCATTTGTGTCATTTCATTTAGTTTTCTTTGGACACCAGAAGGACAAGTTGGTTTAGATAATCATATTAATTGGGGATTATTGCTGATGATGTTAATGTTTCATGGGCCAGGAAAAATCTCTTTAGATTACTGGATACGAAAACGATTTATTGAACATTTATAAATTCATGTTTTTCTCAAGGCTTCGATAAGTGTCTGTGTTTCTGGTTTTATCCCGTGCCATATAAAAAAACTTTCTGCCGCCTGTTCAACCAACATACCTAACCCATCTATACATTTATTTGCACCTTGTGCTTTAGCAAACACTAAAAAGGAAGTGGGCTGAGATTGGTAAACCATGTCATAACACCAAGGATGTGACTTAAATATCACAGCAGGTAACTCAAATAATTCTTCTTTTAAACTGGCTGAGGTTGCATTGATAATGAGATCAAATTGAAACTCACTTAATTCATTCATATCAACACGTTTGACAGGTCCAAATTTCTTAAAGTCTTGTACCAACACATCTGCTTTGTTTTTTGTGCGATTAACTATAATGACTTCTTTGGGTCCTAAACCCAAAATGGGCCCCAATATCCCTCTGGCTGCGCCACCCGCACCTAACAATAATATTTTTTTTCCTGATATTTCTCCTTGGTGATTTTCCATATAATCACGCAAAAATCCAATTCCATCCGTATTTTCACCATAGCGAGATCCATCTGGTCTAAAAAAAATAGTATTAACTGCACCGGCTTGTTGCGCTGCTTTACCCAATGTATCCATTAAAATAAAAGCTTGCTGCTTAAAGGGGAGGGTGATATTTAATCCTTTTCCACCTTGTTTTTGAAAAGCACTTAAAGCTTCTCGAAAACCCTGCGTGGGAACTAGAATAGCATCATAATCCATCGCAATATTTGTTTTTTCAGAAAAATAACGATGGATAAAAGGAGATTTACTGTGTGAAACAGGATTCCCCATCAAGGCATAATTTGGCAAACTAATTTTCATTTTATTTTCCCTGTTCAATGTGAGAATAAAAACGGTTATTTTCGTAACAGTTCAGCTAATGGCGCCAACTTATTTTCCAACACAAAAAGATGAAAAAATTCGTCCAAGAAGATCTTCGTTGGTAAATTCACCTGTAATCTCACTCAATGATTTTTGAGCATAACGTAATTCTTCAGCCACCAACTCCCCAGCACGATGCGCCTGCAAATGCTTCAATGCAACTTCTAAACTATGACGCGATTTTTTTAACGCATCAACATGACGTATTCGCGCAATAAACTTCCCCTCTCCATCATGATATCCCACTGCACTTTTTAAATGTTTTTTAAGCAAATCAATACCTGCGGCCGTTTTTGCAGAAATCATTATTTCCGTATACAACGGTTTTTCTAGTAATTCAGGTTTTTTATCAATTAAATCAATTTTGTTATACACCAAGGTGAGAGGGGCAGCACATTGTAGCGATATAAAAAAAGGATCAGAGAGAGGATCAAACCCCTCTTCTTTGGCATCCACAATCCACAACAAACGATCTGCCTTTTTGATTTCTTCCTGCGCGCGTTCAATTCCTATTTTTTCTACTTTATCCTGACTTTCACGCAAACCTGCTGTGTCGACAATATGGAGTGGTAAACCGTCGATTTGAATATCTTCCCTTAATACATCACGTGTTGTACCTGGTATATCCGTTACAATGGCTGACTCCCTACCACTTAAACGGTTAAGCAAACTGGACTTTCCCGCATTGGGTTTACCTGCAATAACAATCGTCATACCTTCTTGAAGTAAGGCACCCTGTTTTGCTTGTGATAACACTTCATCAACACAAGAAATCAACACGTCTATTTTTTCCACAAGAGAGTGATCACCCAAAAAATCAATTTCTTCTTCAGAAAAGTCTAACGCTGCCTCCACATAGCTTCTTAGCTGGATAAGCGATTCCAACAGAACATGGATAAGTTGAGAAAATTCACCTTGCAAAGAATGCATGGCCGCACGAGCAGCATGAACTGAATTTGCATTAATTAAATCAGCAATCGATTCAGCTTGAGCCAAATCAATTTTTTCATTTAAAAATGCACGTTCACTGAATTCACCTGGACGCGCAGGACGTGCACCCAATTGAAAGATACGCTGTAGAATTTGTTGAACCACCACAGGACCGCCATGTCCTTGAAGTTCCAACACATTTTCACCTGTAAAAGAATGGGGAGCAGGAAAAAAAATGGCGATTCCTTGATCTAAGGAATGCTCTTGTTCATCCAGAAAATCACAAAAGGTAGCAATGCGGGGTGATAACTCTCGTTGTAAAATACCGTTGATAATAGGCGTAAGATTTGGGCCTGAGACACGAATAACGGCGACACCACCACGACCAGCAGGAGTCGCCAACGCGGCTATTGTATCAACGTTTGTCAGAACCAAACTCGCTTTCATGCTTTTACAGGATCTCGATCATCCCCTTGGGGTTTTCACTGTGTGTTTCGATAAACGACGCGTAATATACACTTGCTGTAAAATAGACAATGTATTATTAACCACCCAATACAACACCAATCCGGCAGGGAAATTTAAAAAGAACAAGGTCAACACTAAAGGCATCAACATCATAACCTTAGCTTGTGTGGGATCGGGCGGGGGTGGACTCAGTTTTTGCTGAATCAACATGCTTAATCCCATCAAAATAGGTAACACATAATAAGGATCAGGCGTGGATAAATCTCGAATCCACAAAATGAAAGGGGCTTGTCTCAACTCTACGCTCGCAAACAAAACCCAATATAAGGCTAAGAACACAGGGATCTGAACCAACATAGGTAAACATCCCCCCAGTGGATTCACTTTTTCTTTTCGATAAATCTCCATCATGGCTTGGCTAAGCTTTTGCTTATCATCACCGTAACGTTCACGCAGAGCTTGTATTTTTGGTTGTATCGCACGCATGGCAGCCATGGAACGATAACTACTTGCAGATAGTCTATAAAACAAAGCTTTAACTAAGATGGTCACCATCACGATGGACCAACCCCAATTACCTATCACGCTGTGAATTTTATTTAGCAACCAAAATAATGCCTCTGAAATAATCCACAGCCAACCATAATCCACCGTTAAATCCAAGTGTGGCGCAATACTTTTTAAATCATGCGTAATGAGCGGTCCTGCATACAGTGTCGCCTGCTGAGTCATTTTTTGACCCGGCATAATATGCTGCGGCGTTGATAACATCCCAATTGAATAAAGATTATCTTCCGTTTGTGTATACAACTGAACTTTTTCGCCTGCTGTTGGAATCCATGCACTCAAAAAATAATGCTCCAACATTGCAACCCAACCTTGATTAGTTGTCAGGTCTAAGTTAGAAGAAGCCATTTTTTTGAAGTTTATTTTTTGATAAGGATGATCTTGAGTGGAATAAGCAGCCCCGATAAAGGGATTAAATAAAAAAGCACTTGTGATACCCGTTTTTGTCTCTGCTTTTTTACGTAACAATTGTTCATAAGCTTGCCCATCCCAAGCTTGACTTGAAACATTATTGGCAACCACTTCCACTGAGATCACATAACGCTGACGGGCAAAGGTATACGTTTTAGTAAAATCGATGCCTTGTGCATTTCTACCTTGCAACACCACCTTAAGCGCATTTTGGCCGGGCATCAATTCAAAATGGGATTGTGTGGTTCGATATGAAACAGGTACATGAGGGGGGATGACACTACGAATACCACTTTGGGCAATATAAAGTGAATCAGGTTCGAAACTCAGCAATTGATAGGGGCGATGAGGGGCCTGTAAGCTCTCTGGGTAAGCGGGGAGTTGCACCTTAATGAGGTTCCCCCCTTTAAGGTCGATCGTCGCGTCAATGACGTCTGTTTTTATCTGTACGAGATCATTTGAAACAAGGGTCGGCGTTGTCATACCCATCACGGGCGATGAAGAAGGCAGCGTCGCATTTTCTACCTTCATCCCCGCTGGCGTCTCTTCAGGCGCTAAAATCGATGTGCGAGCAGAAGCCAATACCTGACTGGGGTGTTCCTTTTGCCAAAGATTAAACAAAATAAAAGCCAGAAGAAACAACAAACCATAAAGTGCCAGACGTACGTAATTTAAATTCATAATTCTCTCTGTTTAAGGAAAATCAACACCACCCGCATGGAAGGGGTGACATCGCAGCAGACGTTTGACTGATAGAAAAAGTCCTTTACCAAGGCCGTATTGACTCAACGCGGCTTGGCAGTAACAAGAACAACTAGGATAGAAACGACAACGAGGCCCCAACAAAGGACTGATCCCATATTGGTAACCACGTATTAATTGAATGAGTAATATTGTTAGAAAGCGTCCAATTTTGACCATTGTTTCACTAAATCACTTCTAAAAGAATGTATCGCTTCTTTATTCTTGGGTTTATTGATGATAACAACCAGGTCATAACCAACAAAATTAGCGATCTTTGAACGATAATACGCTCGAACCACTCGCTTGATTCTATTTCTCTTTACTGCACTTTTAACAAAACTTTTTTTAACAACAATCCCTAAACGGGCCAAGTTTAATTGATTCACCTTGATGTAAAAAGAAGCCAGTGGCGTGGGGATTTTTTTAGCGTTCTTAAAAAATGATTGAAAGTCCTTAGACCGCAATGAAACAATTTTTTTTTGCGGTCTAATTTGCTGTGTTTGACTAAGCACTTAACCGAACTCGACCCTTTGCTCGTCGACGTTTTATGACCAAACGACCGTTTTTAGTTGCCATGCGAGCGCGAAAGCCATGGGTGCGTTTACGCTTTAAATTACTGGGTTGAAATGTACGTTTCATATGTGTTCCAAAAATACTCAATTAGGCTTAAATAAGATGACGAATCATAGGGGAGTCATCCATCAAAGTCAAACGTTCCTCCCCGCCCATTATTCATTGACACCTCTTATAAAAATAAAAAAATAAATAATTAGTTTATTGTTTATTATTATGTGGATAATTTCTGTGGAATGTGAAAAAAACACCTTATTTATCATGTAGTTACAAACAATATATCCTGTGGATAAACTCTGTATTCAAAAGGTAGAACGTGGGTATAAAAGAGGGGTGGTTGGAGAAGAAGGGGCCGAGGGGCTTGTTATGCACAAGTCATAAACACCTTTTGATCCTATTTATACCGACCTTACACACAGGATTTTCAGGACAAAAAATAGGCTGACCGGATAAACCTCCCGCTTGCTTTCAGTCTCTGTTACACTCTCTCCTCATTCTTCATGCTTTGCCAAGGTGGCACTCCGCCCCACGCGAAACACCTCATTATTAAAAATTAAATAGTTCCTTCATTATGACAATGGTACTTTGGAATAAATGCCTCGAGCGATTAAAAGAAGAGTTTCCTCCTCAGCAGTTTAATACGTGGATTAGACCGCTACAGATTGAGGGAGAAAATAACTCTTTGCGTTTGCTTGCGCCCAATCAATTTGTGTATGAATGGGTGAATGAGCGTTATTTATCTCGTATTAATGAGCTGTTGGCGGATTTGTCTGCGGGGGAACAGCTTGAGTTAGAATTGGGTATCGGAACAAAACGCCCTAAACTGGAAGCTCCTACACCACCCTTAACAGATACAGCGGCACCCCCTCCCCCCACCTCTTTGAGAGAAGAAGAAAAATCAAAATCTGAACGTGCTCTTTCTGCAACGCGTTTTTCCACCTCGCATCATAGTAATTTAAATCGTACTTTTACTTTTGAAAATTTTGTTGAAGGCAAGTCGAATCAATTGGCGCGGGCCGCTTCTTTTCAAGTTGCAGAAAATCCAGGGAGTGCTTATAACCCCTTGTTTATTTACGGCGGGGTGGGATTAGGTAAAACACATTTGATGCATGCGGTGGGGAATTTGGTTTTAAAAAATAAACCGAAAGGACGTATTTTATACCTGCATTCAGAGCGTTTTGTGGCAGACATGGTGCGTGCACTTCAAACCAATACGATTAATGATTTTAAACGTTATTATCGTTCGGTGGATGCTTTATTGATTGATGATATTCAATTTTTTGCAGGAAAAGATCGCTCTCAGGAAGAATTTTTTCACACCTTTAATGCTTTATTAGAAGGGCAGCAACAAATGATTTTGACCAGCGATCGCTATCCTAAAGAGATCGATGGTGTGGAAGAACGTTTGAAGTCTCGTTTTGGTTGGGGATTAACGGTTGCAATTGAACCGCCTGAGTTAGAAACGCGCGTCGCTATTTTAGTAAATAAGGCGGAACAAGCTAAAATTATTCTACCTCACGAAGTGGCTTTTTTTATTGCAAAACGCATTCGTTCTAATGTACGTGAATTGGAAGGTGTTTTAAAACGCGTGATCGCAAATTCACATTTCACGGGAAAAGAGATTACCTTGGATTTTGTCAGGGAAGCGCTGAAAGATTTGCTGACATTGCAAGATAAATTGGTGACGATTGATAATATTCAACGTACTGTTGCTGAATATTACAAAATAAAGACCTCTGATTTAACCTCTAAGCGACGTAGCCGTTCTGTCGCACGTCCGCGTCAAGTGGCTATGGCCTTGTCTAAAGAGCTGACCAATCACAGCTTGCCTGAAATTGGGGATGCATTTGGCGGGCGAGATCATACCACCGTGCTGCATGCTTGTCGAAAAATAAAAGAATTACTCGACGCACACAGCGGCGATATTGTAGAAGATTATAAAAATTTATTAAGGGTGTTGTCTTCGTAATGGTAACAGCTCAGCTCCCCCAGCTGTTATTGTTTCTCTTACCCTCTGGGGCTGAACTGTTATGTTTTAAGTGATAATCCGGGCGAATTTTCTTTTGCCCACCTGATACACCTGTTGTGTATTTGCTTGAATAATGAGTGCGGTGTTATCCAATTTTATGCCATCAATTTTTACGCCGCCTTGTTTGATTAGGCGGGTGGCTTCTGAGGTGCTGGAGGCTAAGCCGCTGTCTTTTAATACGCGTGTCACCGCTAAACCTTCGGGTGGGAGGGGGAGTTTGATTTCAGGTAACACGTCGGGCAATTCTTTTTGCTTAAACCGTAATTCAAAATCTTGTTTTGCAGATTCAGCGTCTGCTTGAGAATGAAAACGCGCTATGATTTCCATGGCTAATTCAACTTTGCTGTCTCGAGGATTAAGACGATTTTCTTTGGCTTGATGTTGCATTTCTTTAATGTCGTTGAGTGATTTTTTAAAAGAGAGCAGTTCGAAATAACGCCACATTAAATCATCGGAAATTGACATGATTTTTCCAAACATGGTGATGGGATCATCGTCAATGGCAATGTAATTTCCGAGTGATTTTGACATTTTTTTAACGCCATCTAAGCCTTCAAGTAAAGGCATCATGATGACGGTTTGTGGTTTTTTGCCAAAATGTTTTTGTAATTCACGTCCTACCAATAAATTGAATTTTTGATCTGTGCCGCCAAGTTCTACATCGGCTTCCATTTCGACAGAGTCATATCCTTGCAAGAGGGGATATAAGAATTCATGAATGGCAATGGGGTTGTTGCTGGTATAACGTTTATGAAAATCATCTCGCTCTAACATGCGTGCGACGGTATAAGTAGACGCCAGTTTAACTAACCCTGACACACTCAATTTTTTTATCCAACTTGAGTTAAAAAGTATGTGAGTTTTTTTGGGGTCTAATATTTTAAAAATTTGTTTGGTATAGGTTTCTGCATTTTTCTTTACTTCTTCTTCGCTGAGTGGGGGGCGGGTCGTATTTTTTTCAGTGGGATCGCCTATCATGGCAGTGAAGTCGCCAATCAAAAATAAAACAGTGTGTCCTAAATCTTGAAAATGTTTTAATTTATTGATGAGTACCATGTGGCCTAAATGGAGATCAGGTG